>CAZFLB010000037.1:0-9953 GCA_964518945.1 uncultured Acidobacteriota bacterium
TAAACTGGATCCCGGAGCATATTAAGGAGGGGCGATTCGGAGACATTTTAGCTAATAATGTTGACTGGGCGTTGTCTAGAGAACGGTACTGGGGAACACCTTTAAATATCTGGGTCAATGATGTTACGGGTCGATTGTCGGCCCCAACCTCTGTTTCTGAGATTCGTGACAAAAATCCAGAGGCTTTTGCAGCTTTTGAAGCTGCTCAATCTAGAAATCCAGAGTTGTCGGAACATTTGATTGTACACAAGCCATGGATAGATGAGGTTACTTTCGAAGAGCCTGGAGAAGAAGGAGTTTATCGTCGTGTTCCAGAGGTGATTGATTGTTGGTTTGACTCTGGGAGTATGCCATTTGCACAGTGGGGTTATCCGCACACAGGTCACGAATCTTTTGAAGCGACGTTTCCTGCAGACTACATTGTTGAAGCTATAGATCAGACAAGAGGATGGTTTTATTCCATGTTGATGATTTCCACCTTAGTTTTTGATCATAAGCTGCCTCACCCATATAAAACCTGTATTTCATTAGGGCATGTGAATGACAAGACAGGTAAAAAAGAATCGAAATCTAGTGGGAATTACACTCCGCCTGAAGTAATCCTTGAGAAGGTCGCTATGGAATTTGCAGTCGTCGAGGTTGAGGGCGTGCTGGCTAAGAGCGGGATAGCATTTATTGCAAGCGAGGATCTCGAAGGACTTGATTTGAAACCAGGTTCATCCGTGAGCGTTGAAGGTGTCCAGGTAATTTTGGAAGCATCAAAAGACCTTCCTCGGCGTGTTGTGGTTCTTTCCGAAGACTTGCGTAGACAACTGAATGTCAAGCCAACCGGTCGTGGAATTTCCATTACTCCTGCGGAGGTTGATAGGCTTCCTAAAGAAGAGCGTGTCCTGATACAAGATCCGTCGACCCCATCTCCGGGTGCGGATGCATTTCGATGGTTCTTTTTAGCATCCGGTCCCCCATGGAGTTCCAAGCGGCACTCTTTGGGCAATGTACGTGCTCTTCAGAAAGAGTTTCCCATTAAGTTACGTAATGTTTATAGTTTTTTTACTATTTACGCTGCGATAGATGCTTTTGATCCGCAAACGGACAAAGGTAGGCCGGTGTCGAAGAGGCCGTTTCTAGACCGATGGATTCTATCTGAATTGTCCCAGCTTAATCATAATCTGACAGAACACCTGGACAACTACCGAGCATATGATGCAGCGCGTGAACTTACGGAGTATGTTGATGGTCTTTCAAATTGGTACCTTCGCCGCAGTCGTAATCGTTTCTGGGCATCAGGCCGTGATGACAATAAAATTGACGCGTACGCGACACTCTATGAGGTATTAGTGACGATATTGAAACTAGCTGCTCCATTCGTTCCGTTTATGACGGAGGAGATGTATCAAAATCTTGTTCGGATACCTGACGGTGATGCTCTTGAAAGTGTGCACCTGTGTGATTACCCGACCTCGGAAAATGAGCGAATAGATGCTGGTTTGAACGAGGAAATGTCTGTTGTACGTGGGATAGTGTCTCTTGGATTGAGAGTTCGGACAGACAACAAGTTAAAAGTGCGACAACCTTTGTCATGGGCAGCGATAACACTTTCGGATGCTAGTTTGGGCGATCGTATAAGACGGTATACAGACCTAATAGTTGATGAACTGAATGTCGAAAGGGTCGATATTCTCCTCGATGCCGAAGAGCATGTTGAATATGAGGTGAAGCCCAATTTTCGTAAGTTGGGTCCGCGAGTTGGCAACATTATGCCTTTAGTAAAGTCAGTTCTTCGGGCGACTGATGGAAGAAGTCTTAAGGAATCTCTTCTCGAACGAGGTAGTGCTGAGATATTGGCTGGCGAACAAAAGATATTGATAGATGTTGACGATGTTGAAATTGCTGTGCGGCCTAAGGAGGGGTATGCCGCGGCTAGTGATGAGCTTGCTGTTGTCGTCTTGGCTACAGAGCTGACACCAAAGCTAATCGAAGAAGGTAAGTACCGTGAGTTTCTCAGTAGAGTTCAGGCACTAAGGAAAGAACTGAAACTGGAGTACACGCAGCGGATAAAAATAAGCATTAATGAAGATAGTTCAATCTCTCTCGTCGTTGCCGAACGCTTTGAGCATTTCTCTCGAGAAACTCTTTGTGATGAGCTTGTCGGCACACTAGATGGTGAAACGAGAGAAGTTGTGATTGATGGGGAGTCTGTGAGGGTTACTATTGCTAAAATGTGAGTTTTAGTTTCTGTAACTTTTTCTAAGAGTTGTAAGCTTCGTTAACATTGTACGAAGTTCGGTATTCTTAGTTTTTTGAGCTTCAATTACCTTAGGCTTGGCTCCTGAGAGAAATTTCGGATTTTCCAGTTTTTTGGTGACTTGAACAAGTTTATTCTCGATGTTTTGGATTTCTTTGTCGATTCGGACGATTTCTTTGTCTATGTCAATGTACTTTCCGAGGTCGATGTACAGTTCAAAGGTGGGATCAATTGCGGTAACCATGTTTGTGGTTTTGTCATTAGTGATCTCTAGCGTTTTTAGGTTTGCTAGGTTCATTAATACAGGTTGGGTCTTCTTTAGTAAGTCTTCCATGGAGACTGCAAGAGGTTTAACTACTACACTCAGTTTTGTGTTGGCAGCAATTCCGGTGTCCGCGCGAATGGTGCGTATCCTACCCACTAATCGTTGCAGAGATTCAAAGGTGGCCTCAAGTGATGTGTCGGGCAACTCGGTCCCTTTGGGCATTGTTGCTGTAATTAAAAGATCGGAAGTGGGGCGTTGGTTTAGCCACAAATGTTTGTCGTCCATTGCTTTTATTAGTTTTTGCCACAGTTCTTCTGTGATAAAAGGGCATACTGGATGGAGCAAGAGTAATATGTCAGCCAGTCTTATGCCCAGTTCGTGACCAGCTCTTCGAGCCGCCCTTTTGTCATTGCCAGTGATGCGTGGCTTGGTCAGCTCAAGGTACCAATCACAGTAGTCATTCCAGATAAACCTATAGAGGTTGTGACCTACAGGAGCGAAATCGAAACTGTCAAGAGAATCCCGTACTATTCGTATAGTTGTTGCAGCTCGAGAGTTGATCCATTTATCTTCTGCCGAGCGTTCACACATGTCGACGGCTGAGTCAGGAACGTTATCAAGCGATAGCAGCACATAGCGGCTTGCGTTCCAAAGTTTGTTGATAAAGCGGCGCCCAATTTCGTTGAAGCGTTGCAATGAAAGCCGCATCTCCTGTCCGTCGGAGCATGAATATATAAGTGTGAACCGAAGTGCATCGGCTCCAACTGCCTTGAATCCATCGGGAAAGTTTTTGTCTATCCGAGCTAAAAGTTCATTGATGTTAGAAGGGCGGGCCTCATAGGCCGGGCCTTTCAGGTCTTCTTTTGTGGCGCCCTCAATGACAGCTAATGGATCGAGACCATTCCCTTTACTCTTGCTCATTACAGCTCCGCGATCGTCTAGGACTGTAGGGTGAATGTATACATCTCGATACGGAAGTTTGTTGACCATTTCGAGTCCTGCAAAATTCATACGTGCTACCCAGAAGAAGATAATGTCTTTGCTTGTAGATAGGACTGTTGTCGGGTAGTACCTGTCGAAATCCTTAGATTTGTTGGGCCACCCGAGTGTCGTCATTGGCCAAAGCCAAGAGCTAAACCAGGTGTCGAGAACGTCTGGATCTTGATACCAAGAATCAGGGTTAGAAAGCACGACTTTAGGAGTGTCTACATCGACTACTATTTCCCCAGTTTCTTTGTGGTGCCAGGCTGGGATTCTGTGGCCCCACCAAATCTGACGACTGATGGTCCAGTCTCGTATATTAGATAACCATCTGAAGTAAGTTTTCTCCCACCGTGCTGGATGGAAGAATAGCTGCGAACTATGTTCTTTAAACCATTCGTTGGTTTCATTGGAGCGAGTGTAGCCACTTGCTTCAAGTGCTTTTTTAGCTAAGGGTTCCATTCGTACAAACCATTGATCTGATAAGCGGTATTCGATAGGTACTCCCGACCTTTGGGCTCGACCGAGGGGAACCATACGGTCTTCTGTTTTTTTAAGAAGATTTTGAGTTGCAAGAGCCTGCAATACTGCTTCTCTAGCTTTGTATCGGTCTAGACCTCTAAAGGGTGACGGCACGTTCTCATTCATTGAAGCATCGTCTTGCATTATGTTTATTGGTTCAAAGTGGTGGCGTTTGCCGAGTTCAAAGTCATTAGGATCATGCGCTGGAGTGACTTTCAGACACCCCGTTCCAAACGATTTGTCAACATATTGATCTGCGATGATAGGAATGACTCTTTCAGTAAGAGGTAAGCTTATCTGTTTACCAATTATGCTTTTGTATCGTTCATCATCTGGGTGTACTGCAATAGCGACATCCCCAAAGAGTGTTTCCGGCCTTGTTGTGGCTACAGTTATATATTCGATGTTGTTGGTTGGATGAACAAGGTAGTAATTAATATACCAAAGGTGACTCGGCTCACCGCCATCTTTAGTAATGACTTCGTCATCTGATAATGCAGTCTGGTCTACGGGACACCAATTTACAATACGTTTTCCACGATAAAGTAGCCCACGATCAAAAAGTGTTTTAAACGCGGTACGCACACCATGAGATGGCATGTCATCCATTGTGAATGTGATACGACGCCAGTCACATGAGCACCCTAGCTTTTCGAGTTGTGTGAGAATGACTTGGCCATATTTGGTTTTCCAGTTCCAGACTTGTTCAATAAATTTTTCTCTCCCTAGTTCACGGTAATCTATGCCTTTAGCATCGAGGTGCTTACGGACAACAGTTTGCGTGGAGATTCCCGCATGGTCTGTGCCTGGGAGCCACAGTGCATCGTATCCGTCCATTCGTTTGTACCGGATGAGTACATCTTGGATAGTATTGTTTAGCGCATGTCCCATATGAAGACGACCGGTAACGTTGGGTGGGGGAATGACGATGGTAAATTTTGGTTTATTTATGGAGTGTTTGTCGTTTGAGTGGCCTTCGCTGTCAAATGAACTATCAAAACAATGATTTTGCTGCCACAGCTTGTAAATACGTGTTTCTGTATTTCGAAAGTCGTAACGTGTTGGGATGTCCATCATTTAACATTAGTTTCTTGCAAAAGCGTTGCCATAGTACCAATTGAGGGGTACAGGGGAATTAACATGTTGACATTCTGTAAGATGAGACACTAGTTTAGGCGAACTGATATTGTTCGTTTTCGGATATCTCAACTCATGTTTTGCTTGCACGAGGTACAATGTGAAGCTCTGATGAAGAGGTTTGTTTTTGAGGTTCATAGTATCTTGCGATTATAAGCGATAGTGTTCGCTAGAGGAGGAAAACTATGTCTTTTGGAGGAAGTGGAAGGGGGCCGTTTGATTTTGACAGCTCTCAGATGCCACAGATTAAGATGCCTAAATTTGTTCCGAAAAATGTTCTTAGCATTGTTGGTGGGTTGATTTTGGCAGTAACTTTGTTTAGTTCGGTTTACAGTGTCCAGCCGGATGAGGCTGGGTTAGTTTTACAATTTGGCCGGTTCTCCCGAGTCACTACACCAGGCTTGCATTTTCTTTTGCCGTTTATGGAGCGTGTTATTAAAGTGCCTGTTGAACGCCAATTGAAACAGGAATTTGGTTTTCGAACGTCTGTCGCTGGGGTTCGGAGCCAGTATGCGAGCAGAGACTTTTCAGATGAATCGGCCATGCTGACCGGAGACCTCAATGTTGCAGCTGTTGAGTGGATTGTTCAGTACAAAATTAAAGATCCTCGTGCTTTTCTCTTTAATGTCCGAAACCCGGAGTTAACCTTTCGTGACATGAGTGAGGCGGCGATGCGGCAAGTAGTTGGGGATCACAGTGTGGATGAGGTTATTACTACCGGCCGAGCAAGTATCGCGTCACTGGCTAGGGATATCTTGCAAGATCTTTGTGATACTTACGATATGGGTATTGATGTGCAGCAGCTTGTGTTGCAAGACGTCAATCCCCCAGATCCGGTTAAGCCATCTTTCAACGAGGTGAATGAGGCGATACAAGAAAAAGAGCAGCTTACTAATTTGGCCCGAACCGAGTATAACCAAGCGATTCCAAAGGCCAGAGGTGAGGCGCAACAGCTAATTGAAGAAGCTGATGGCTATGCGACAGCACGTATCAACCGAGCTGAGGGAGAGGCGCGTCGATTTGAGGCAATTTATGCGGAGTATCGAAAGGCACCTCGAGTTACGAGAAGTCGCATGTATTTAGAGATGATAGGCGAGGTTCTCCCTAAGGTCGGGAAAAAAGTGGTTGTTGACGAGAATGGAGCATCGGTATTACCGCTTCTTAATTTAACGGGGGAACCAAAACAATGAACCGTACTTACCTAGCTTTCGGATTGTTAGGTGCTATTTTTGTTATTCCAGCAGGGATGTTTACACTTCCAGAGACAGAGCAGGCGATTATCACTCAGTTCGGTGAGCCCATTGGTGATGCTGTTACGGAACCTGGACTCCATTTCAAGCTTCCCTGGGTGCATACGATTCATCGTTTTGATAAGCGTTGGCTCCCGTGGGATGGTGAGGCAAATCAGATTCCGACAAAAGATAAAAAATTTATTTGGGTAGACACTTATGCTCGTTGGCGTATTCAAGATCCCCTGAAGTTTTTTCAGTCGGTTCGTGACGAGAGGCAGGCTCAAAGTCGTCTTGATGACATCATTGATGGTCAAACGAGAAATGCTGTTGCCAGCTTTGACCTTATCGAGATTGTGCGTTCGTCGGAACGAGAGTTCGAAGTCAATGAAGAGCTGGGGGGATTTGTTAATGAGCAGGAAATCCAAAAAATAACGGATGGTCGCGATGCAATCACTCGTAGCATTTTAAGTGAGTCATCGAAAATAACCCCAAATTTCGGTATTGAACTAGTAGACGTACAATTTAAACGTATCAACTATACAGAAGAGGTTCGTAGTTCAGTTTACGACCGAATGATCTCGGAACGAAAACGCATTGCTGAGCGCAGCCGTTCAGAAGGGCAGGGTCGTTCTGCTGAAATTCGAGGACAAAAGGAGCGGGACCTGCAACAAATTGAATCGGAAGCTTTTAAAGTTGCGGAAGAAACTCGAGGTCTTGCTGATGCTGAGGCGACTGCGATCTATGCGAATGCTTACAGTAAGGATGCTGATTTCTATCAGTTTTTGAAAACATTAGAAACTTATCGAAGTAGCCTCGACAAAGATGTAACTCTTGTATTGAGCAGTGATTCGGAATTTTTGAGCTATTTGAACAGGTCTAGGTGATAAGAGACGTTTTCGATTCAAAAGCGAGGACTGACATTATGAAGATAATAATTTGGTTGTTTCTTTTAGCTACAGTTGCTAATGGAGCGGAAGAGAAAGTTCAGACCATCGAGGAATACACAAATGGTATGAATCGTTTGGATGGTTATTTCAATATCTATTGGGATGAAAAGACGGGAAAATTGTATTGGGAGATCGACAAGTTCGACGTTGAGTTTCTTTACGCTGTCTCTTTAAGCTCAGGTCTTGGAAGCAACCCTGTTGGTCTTGATCGTGGACAGCTAGGCGGAACATACGTACTCGAGGCAAAAAGAGTTGGTCCGAAGTTATTATTGATAGAGCCAAATTACAATTATAGAGCCCGTAGTAGTAACCCGGATGAGGTGCAGGCGGTGAGAGATGCTTTTGCGCCTTCAGTACATTGGGGTTTTGATATAACTGTAGATGACGGCGATTCAGTCCTTGTCGATGCCTCGAATTTCTTTCTACGTGATACCCATGGTGCTCAGCGAAGGATTCAACGAGCAGGACAAGGTGATTTCAAGCTTGATAGGAGCCGTAGTGTTTTTTATATGCCCAGAACGAAAGGGTTTCCTGATAATACTGAGATAGAAACACTTTTAACTTTCACGAGTGACAATCCAGGTCCCCTTGTTCGTTCCGTAGCTGCAAGTGGGGAGGCGGTAACGCTCCGACAGCACCATTCGCTTGTCCGTTTGCCTGATGACCAATATCAACCAAGAGTTGCAGACCCCCGTATTGGCGTTTTCGGGCCAACTTTTCATGATTACGCTACGCCCATTGATGAGAGTTTGATTGTACGGTGGGTGGCGCGCCACCGAATTAATAAAATAGACCCGACAGCGTCTCGGTCTCAAGTTGTTGAGCCTATTGTTTACTATTTAGATCGAGGAGTTCCGGAGCCTATACGAGGCGCCCTGTTGGACGGAGCTCGCTGGTGGTCGGAAGCCTTTGAAGTAGCTGGGTTTATCGAAGGGTTCCGTGTGGAAGTGCTTCCTGAAGGTGCTGATCCTCAAGATATCCGTTACAACATGATTCATTGGACACATCGCTCCACCCGTGGTTGGTCTTACGGCGGTTCTGTTACTGATCCCCGTACGGGAGAGATTATTAAAGGAAATGTTAATTTAGGAAGTTTGCGTCTTAGACAAGATTATTTGATGGGCAAGGGAATGGACCCGCCGTTTCCCATGAGTAATCCATCTGGCCCTGATGCATGTGGCTTAAGTTCGTCGATCGGATTTTCTTATTTAGCGCAGGTTGCTGAAAACGGGAGCTCTGTAGAAATGGCATTGGCGCGCGTCCGTCAGCTTTCTGCGCATGAAGTCGGACATACGCTGGGGTTTCCACATAATTATCTCGCGAGCACCTATGGAGGTAGAGCTAGCGTGATGGATTATCCGGCACCTTTGATTCATATTCGCGACGATTCTCTGGATCTTTCAGACGCATACGGTGTGGGTATAGGGGAGTACGACACATTGTCCGTTCGTTGGCTTTATAGTGACTTCGGCCCTGGGCAAGAAGAGAGTACAGAGTTAGGTTCGATTGTGGAAGAAGGGCTCAGGACTGAGATGAGGTTCATGACTCACACGGACAATCTGATCGCTGCAGGCGCTCATCCACTGGCTTCTGTTTGGGACAACGGGGGCAATTTGGTGGACATGCTCGAACATGAAATTGAAGTGCGTCGCATAGGGCTTCATAAATTTGGACCTTCTGCTATTCGAATGGGTGAGCCGATGTCATTACTTGAGCAGGCGCTGGTTCCGCTTTACCTGCATCATCGTTACCAAATGAAAGCTGCTATGAATACTGTTGGTGGAGTGGATTACTACTATGCTCTCAGAGGTGATGGTCAAAAGCCCGTGACCATCGTTAATGGTACTGAACAGCGTCGGGCACTAAACGTGATATTGAAGACACTTGATGCAGATTTTCTGGCTATTCCGCAATCATTGCTGGAAATGATTCCACCGCCGGCTTATAGGTATGATCAAGGGGAGATGTTTCCCCGCCATACAGGGCTTTTATTTGATCCATTGACTGCAGCAGATGTCTCGGCTGATTATACGTTGAGTTTGTTGTTGCATCCTGAGCGTATGGCTAGGCTTGTTGACCACAACGCGCGTGACGAAACTTATCTTGGGTTGGAAGAGGTGATCGCTGCTGTTTTTGAGAGGACTTGGAAAGCATCAATTCCGGCAGATCGATATAAGGCCAAAGTAAAAGAGGTTGCAGAGCGTAGTGCCCTTGATGAGATGTTAAAACAAGCTAGTAGCTCTCAAAACCCTTCAAGGGTTCGTGCTGTATTGAGTGCCCAGTTAGGGAACTTAGCACAGTGGCTTGAGTCAAGTGCTTCTGGTATGAATGCGCATGGCACACTAGCTTTAGAAGATATTCGTCGATGGCAGCATAGGCCTGAAGGAGTTATTGATGCTCCGTTAAAGCCTGAGACGCCTCCTGGGAGCCCTATTGGAAGCCGTCGATAGATGATGAAGTTTTGATATAGCAGTCATTAATTGAAAATTGGATTAGGAGTACTTTCAAATGAAGGTAGCGGTAGTTCAGGCATCTCCGGTTTTGTTCGACTGTGATGCCACACTGGATAAGACGGAGCATCTTGTTTAGGAGGCCGCAGATTCTGGTGCCGAACTCGTTTTGCT
>CAZFLB010000038.1:0-3744 GCA_964518945.1 uncultured Acidobacteriota bacterium
GACCTATCTCCTTCTCTTTCTTAACCTGTTGTCCATAGTCCAGGACACGATCGATGGTCGCAACCAATTGAGACCGTTTTGCCCCAAAAGAATCAAATGCGCCAGCCTTTATCAAGCTTTCAAAAACACGCTTATTAACAAGTCGAAGGTCTACGTACTCACAAAGATCAGCCGGAGACCTCAGCCTCCCGGTACTCTTTCTAGCCAAAAGTATAGATTCAATCGCAGACTCTCCGACATTCTTAACCGCCGCAAGGCCGAATCGAATTCTGTCTCCTATCACTGTGAAACTTAGTTCGCTTTCATTTATATCCGGCGGAAGCACCTCGATTTTCATTTCCCGACATGCATTTAGGTATTGAACCACTTTGTCTGTATTCTGCTGTTCAGAAGTTAACAACGCCGCCATGAAGTAGACTGGGAAATTTGCCTTCAAGTAAGCAGTTTGATACGCAAGGAGCGCATATGCAGCAGAGTGAGATCGGTTAAAGCCATAGCCAGCAAAATGTTCCATGAGCTCAAAAATAGTAGCTGCTTTCTTACTTGGCACGTCATTTGATACCGACCCTGAAATAAATTTCTCTCGCTGTGCTTTCATCACAGCTGCATTTTTTTTACCCATAGCTCTGCGTAGCATGTCTGCTTCCCCAAGGCTAAATCCCGCAAGCTTGGAAGCAAGCTGCATCACTTGCTCTTGGTAGACAATGACACCGAGAGTACTCTCTAATATCTCTTCAACAGCAGGATGTTCATATCTGACTGCAACTTTTCCGGATTTCCTCTTAATAAAATCGTCAATCATTCCACTGCGAATCGGCCCAGGTCGATACAATGCATTGAGAGCAGTTAAGTCATCGAGTTTTTCTGGCTTAAACCGGCGTAATATATCCCTCATCCCTTCACTCTCAAACTGAAAAACTCCATCAGTATTGCCAGTCCCAAACAATTTATATGTTTTAGTATCGTTGAGAGCTAATGTCTCGAGATTAATCTCGATATCCTTCTGGCGATTAATCATCTTGATGCAATTTTGAATTAAAGTAAGTGTTCGAAGACCTAGAAAGTCCATCTTTAACAAACCAATGGCTTCACAATCACGCATATCAAACTGTGTAGTGATTTCTCCTCGGCTCCCACGATGCAACGGCAAGTACTCCGTTAGAGGTTTCGGTGCAATGACTACACCTGCAGCGTGTGTGGAAGCATGCCGACTGACCCCTTCGAGACGTTTAGCTGATTCAACTAAACTTTTTACTTTCGGATCATTATCGACAGCGACTCTCAGCTCGGACCCCTCACCTAGGGCCTTAGTTAATGTTGCATCCAGAGTAGGCGGAATCATTTTGGCAATACGATCGACGTCAGCATACGGCATATCCAGAGCGCGTCCCACATCTCGTATCACCGCACGAGCTTTCATGGTCCCAAAAGTAATGATCTGAGCTACATTGTCGCGCCCGTATTTTTTTGTAACGTAATCAATCACTTCATTGCGACGAGCTTCACAAAAGTCAATGTCAATATCCGGCATCGTCACCCGCTCAGGATTCAAGAATCTCTCAAATAACAAATCGTGTTCGATCGGATCTATGTCAGTAATACGGAGACTGTAAGCAACAAGACTGCCAGCCGCGGAACCCCTCCCGGGGCCAACAGGGATACCTTTTTCTCGAGCAAACCGAATAAAATCCCAAGTAATCAGGAAATAACTTGGAAACTCCATTTCCTGTATCACCTTAATCTCACGCTTTAGACGGGACTCATATTCAATACGGCTACGCTCCAGTTCGTCATCCATACTTTCAAACACGCGCCAGCGAGCCTCAAACCCCTCCCAAACCACGCTCTCGAAATAGGTTTCAGCAGTTTGTCCCTCTGGAACCTCAAAACGGGGAAGCTGAAACCCCTCGCGATCTAAGTCAACTTCGACCCGCTCAGAAATCGCAAAAGTATTATCGTAGGCTTCCTGATAGCCTTCAAAGAGTTGAGCCATTTCAGCTGATGATTTGAAATAGAATTGATCTCCAGGATATCGCATCCGCTCTTCATCACTAGTCTTTTTTCCTGTACCAATGCAGAGCAAAATGTCATGTGCCACAGCATCATCTCTAGAAATATAGTGGCAATCATTTGTCGCGACTGTAGGGATTCCTTCGCTCCGAGCAAGCTCAAAGAGACTAGTATTTACCTTTTTCTCATTGGATAAACCCAAGTCATGATCCTGAATCTCTAGAAAGAAATTGTTGTCCCCCAGAATGTCTCGGTATGCACCAGCAGCATTCATGGCCTTTTCCGGGTTATCTCTCAGCATTGCTTGCGGAACCTCACCCTTCAAACAGGCCGACAGCCCAATAAGACCTTTAGCGTGTTCTGCAAGAATTTCTTTGTCAATTCTTGGTTTGTAATAGAACCCTTCAAGAAACCCTTTTGACACCAATTTGACTAGGTTCTTATATCCCTCTGTAGTTTCGGCAAGCAAAACAAGATGGTTATTCGTATCGGAAATACTTCCATTCACTGGGGCTTTGTCATGCCGGCTACCTGGAGCAACATAAATCTCACATCCCAATATCGGCTTAATTCCATATTTTTTTGCTGTTTTGTAGAATGAAAAGGCACCAAACATATTCCCATGGTCTGTTAGTGCGACGGCTGGCATCTTGTATTTTGACGCCAAAGAGACCATATCTTCGATACGGCTGGCACCGTCAAGAAGGGAATAATCACTGTGATTGTGAAGGTGAATAAATGGTCGCATCAAAAAACTTTACTGGAGGCTCCTTCTTTTTAGGTCCGAAGCCAATTAGCCTCGAACCTAAATAAAAGAATAAAAAAGATTTCAATCAAAAAACATTTTTATGTGGAGCATGTCATATCTTGTCCGCAACACATTGGAGATTTTATTTTTCCGTCCCCATTCGGACATTTTGAAATTTGTACTTCTCTTCCATCATCAAGAGTCAGGCTATCGTTAACCAACGGGGTATCACACTTTGCACATGTCGCATTCACTGCCATTCCGCATGCCGAACATTCGTACGTTGCCATTCCGAACTCCTTTCAAAATAACGAGGTTTTTGGTGTAAGTGATTTTTAACCATTCATATATACACGAGTACGTTTTGTCCAGAAACTATTTCTAGCAAATCGCGTAATGTTTATAACATACTGACAATGAATGAGCCTACGAACTGGCCGGGCCAATCGCGATATCAACAAAGGTCTCGTTGTAGCATGCACCGCGTTCAATGTCAGACCGAATATTAGTCGGGATCAAGGCATTCGCTGTCATGCCCGTCGGACTCGATCGAAACCAAGCTCCCTTCCGACTATAAAAAACGCCTTCGCGCACTGCATCAGTCACCATCGCTCTCAGAATCACAGCCCCCAGTTCATTCGAAATTGTAACAATATCCCCTGTTTTGATCGCATTCGCAGATGCGTCTTCGGGACTGAGCTCAAGAATCTCTAACCCTCTCGACTCCTCGCAACCGCCAAACGTCGCATTAGTCCGTTTAGATGAAGATGGCGTAATTAAGACATATGGCCGCGGCTTTGCAACCCGCTCGAAACGAGGCACACCGTAGCCGAAACGCTTTTCCTGATCTTCACTGAAAAGCTCGATCTTAGAAGAAGGTGTCATCGGCATAACCGTATCGCACATAATAAGCTCCCCACCACATGTTGCTGTCATCTCCAACGCGCTATCGAGCGGTAACGAACTTGGCCGAAAACCCTGCATCC
>CAZFLB010000039.1:0-11701 GCA_964518945.1 uncultured Acidobacteriota bacterium
TGAAGTCATGATACCGATGCGGGACGGTGTGTCTTTATTCACAATTATTTATGAGCCGAAAGAACAGAGTGAAAAACACCCGATTTTACTTGTGAGGACGCCTTATTCTATTGCTCCATATGGTTTAGATAATTACAGAGAGCAACTTGGTCCTTCAGCTTTGTTTGATGAGGATGGATTTATCTTTGTGTTTCAAGATGTACGTGGAAAGTATCGCTCCGAAGGAGAGTTCGTAGTGATGCGACCGTACAGACCTGAAGATACTACCAATGAGAGTACAGATAATTATGACACTATTGAATGGCTTATAAACAACCTTGAAAATCACAATGGCCGTGTTGGGCAGTACGGTGTGTCTTATCCTGGATTTCAGACGGTAATGGGAATGGTGAAAGCACACCCAGCGTTGAAAGCATCATCACCTCAAGCATCTCCTTCGGATATGTTCATCGGTGATGATTGGCACCATAACGGCGCATTTCGTTTGATGTATGCTTTTAGCTGGCTTTCGAGAAATGCGCAAACCCGTTCTGGCGTTACAACTAGGCGCGCCGAGTCCTTCGATTACGGAACGCCGGACGGTTATCGGTTTTTTCTTGAATTGGGTCCCATAGCAAATGTTAATGAGAAATACTTCAATTATCAGGTGCCAACTTGGAATGAATTTATGGAACACGGCAATTATGATGACTACTGGAAAGACCAAGTTGTTTTACCACACCTGAATGGGATAGAACATGCGATCCTAAATGTTGCAGGGTGGTTTGACGCTGAGGATTTTTACGGGCCTTTAAGTATTTATTACAAGATTGAAGAAAGTAATCCCAACAATAATAGTGTTCTGGCGGTAGGTCCGTGGCTTCATGGTGGTTGGAATCGTATGACCGGCGAATCTTTGGGGTACATTCATTTCGATTCCAAGACTTCTGATTTTTTTCAACGAGAAATACACTTGCCATTTTTTCAACACCATCTCAAGAGAACAGAGGACCCTGAACTTCCTGAAGCGTATGTGTTTGAAACTGGCTCAAACTTATGGAAGAGATATAAAGAATGGCCGCCGAAAGGAATAGTAAAGAAGAAACTTTACTTGGTTGGTGACTATGGTTTGGGGTTTCATTCTCCTCAAGCTCAGTATGCGAGTGACAGTTTTGAGAGCAACCCAAGTAAACCAGTCCCATTTTCTGCTGAGACGAGAACGACTCAAGGTCATTTGTGGATGATTGAAGATCAGCGCTTTGTAGCGAGTAGGCCAGATGTACTTGTCTACGAAACGGAGCCTCTAGACCAAGATGTCACCATCGCAGGACCTATCAAAGTCCATCTGGAGGTGGAAACAACAGGTACTGATGCTGATTTTGTTGTCAAACTAATTGATGTTTTTCCTGGTGACGAACCGGATAAATCAAAAAATCCAGCGAGTGTGAGGATGGGGCATTTTCAAATGCTTCTTGTAGGTGAGGTTTTCCGAGCGAAATATAGGAATAGTTTTGAGAACCCTGAGCCTTTAGAGGTGGGAAAAATTACACCCATAGAGTTCAGCCTGTTGGATCGAAACCATACTTTTCAGAGGGGACACCGAATAATGGTCCAGATACAAAGTAGCTGGTTCCCAGTAATTGATCGAAACCCACAGAGTTTTGTTGATATCTATAATGCAAATGAATCCGACTTTCAGATTGCGACCCATACCGTGCATCGGTCAATGGCTCATCCTTCCTATATTGAGATGGGTGTTATCAGCCGTTGAGTGTTGAGAAAAAAACGTTAAGACCATACTCATTCATTCATCAGAGGTGCTGCTGGCTGTTGGGTTATAGCTGAGCAACTCGAAGAAGGTCTTTCTCCATTTCTTTAAATCGCCTGGGAGTATCATCTCCGACTACTTCGAGATAAAATTTTATTTTCGGCTCAGTACCACTCGGACGAACTACAACGCGACCGCCGTCTTGTAAATCGTAAATAAGAACTGATTCAGTTCCATTCTTTAAATCCTGAAAGCGACGTACAGGTTCTGAGGCGATTTGGTTAAACGTTTTGTCTCTTAAGCGTCCTATGGCTTGTTTGATTGTTTTATCCCCATCTGTACCTTGAAGTGAAAAGCTCTTCTGGGAACTGAAATATTTACCAAAGCGATGACGTAAAGCTTCTAATTCGTCTAGCAATGTGGCGCCATCTTGACTGAGTTTATTTGCTAGTTCGGCTATTAATAGCCCTGCGCTTACCCCATCCTTATCGCGAACGGCGGTTCCTATGCTGTAACCAAGTGCTTCTTCATAGCCAAATACAAATTTGTAGTCTTCCTCGGATTCTATTTTCATCGCCTCTTTCATTATCCATTTGAAACCAGTCCAAGTTTCTGAATACCGTGCTTGGAAGGAAGCGGCTATCTTTGGGACAATGCGGGATGAGACAATCGTCGAAACTATCAGTGGTTTTGTTACCTTCTTTTTCGACAGAATGTAATATGAAAGTAATAACCCAATTTCGTTTCCGTTGAGGATTTTGAACCGGCCGTTTTGGGTCCTAACTGCCACTCCTAGGCGGTCGGCATCTGGGTCGTTGACAAGCACTAAGTCGCACTCATTTTTTTTCGCCACGGAGAGAGCGAGTTCGAGTGCCTTTGGATCTTCAGGATTGGGAGAACTTAACGTTGGAAATTTAGCGTCAGGCGTTTCTTGTGTGATGACTGGGAAGACCGTGTGGTATCCATTGATATTCAGAGTTTTCATAAACAGTCTTTGACCGACACCATGTAGTGCTGAATATGCAATACGCAGTGACGAAGATTCTTTTTCGGTCTTGTAAGCTAGTTCTGAGATAGCTTTAACGTAAGCCTCTTCCAATTGATGGACTTTTTGGATTAAAGGTGAACTATAGTTTCGTTCTATATCGAGAGATCCTGGTGCGAGTTTGATGGCATCAGAAATTCCAATATCTATTGGTGAAACGATTTGAGCACCATCACACCAATAGATTTTACAACCATTGTAATTCCACGCATTGTGGGATGCGGTTACCATTATTCCTGCTGCTGCGTGAAGATATTTAACGGCGAATGCGAGTAGAGGCGTTGGGCTTGTACCTGAAAGCAGGTGTATACGGACCCCTAGGGCTGCAGCTACTGCAGCGGCATCGTTCTGAAAAACATTGGATTGATAACGTCCGTCTTTTCCAATGGCAATTCCTTGATGAGCTGCCTCGGGGATAGTATCTAGTAGATAACGAACAAAACCGTAGGTAACTCGCATTACAACGCTTCGGTTGAAGCGACTTTCTCCAGCACCCAGTAAGCCTCGGATCCCAGCAGTTCCGAAACTAAGTGATCCTTGGAAACGTTCGGAGAGCTCTTTTATGGCGTCGTTATCGTTTCGTTCAATTAGGGCATTGATTTCGGCACGGTCGTTCTTATCGACATCTTGTGCCACGTACTTCTTCGCTCGGGAGAGAAGAGCTTTGTTAGCTTTCATCAAGGTTGATTACAGAGCGATAAAGCATTTCAACACCCCGTGCGCAATCTTCCCAGTCGGTCCATTCTGCTGGATTGTGGCTGACCCCTTCTTTGCTTTTTACGAAAATCATTCCAGTGGGGATGCCATGTCTTGCGATATTTTGTGCATCGTGGCCTGCTCCACTTGGAAGACGAAGTGTGTTGAGGTTGACATCCTTTGCGACGTCTTCTATGTGATTCTGTAACCCCGCATCCATAAGTGCTGGGCCCTCTGAAGCAAAAGGCATGATTTCAATATGTGTTCTATCTTCTGCAGAAATGCTGTGCGCGCGTTTACGAATTCGGTTAAAAACATCCATTACGACGTTCTCATCCAAATCACGCAACTCGATTGAAAGTTGTACTTTTCCAGGGATGACGTTTGGCGCCCCGGGTAATACTTTTACTAGTCCTATGTTTCCTACCTGATTTCCAGGTTGTGCTTTTACCTCTTGGTGTACGGCCTGAGTTAGCTTGGATGCGGAAAGCAGCGCATCACGGCGTTCGATCATGGGGGTTGTTCCAGCGTGATTTGCAAAACCTTCTACTATTGTATTGAAACGGTAGATACCTACGATACCTTGAACTATTCCAATGGGAATGTCAGAACGATAGAGGTGAGGTCCTTGTTCGATGTGTAGCTCGAAATAGGCAGCTATTTTTCTTGGATCGATTATAGCTCTGTCTATTTTTGAAGGTTCTAAACCGTAACGTTCAATCCATTCTGATAAGCTGAGACCGTCGTCCCCAGTCAGTTCGAGTTCGCCACGTTTTGGGCCAGCTGTTGCAGCACGGCTTCCGAATAATCCTTGACCGAAGTGAATACCTTCTTCATCAGACCAGATGACCATTCGGAGTGGGTGACGGGTCTCTATGTTTTTTGATGAAAGGGTTTCCATTATTTCAAGAGCACCTAGACTGCCGAGTGTTCCATCGAAGATACCTGCTTCTGGTACTGAGTCGATGTGAGAACCAAATAGAATAGCTGGTAGATTAGATTCGCGGCCATCCCGTTGTCCGTGTATATTTGATGCAGGATCTACCCAGACTTGAAGTCCAGCTCTTTGCATCTTTTCGATAAGCCACTGGCGAGCTTTATTGTCAGCACCGGAAAACGCAATTCGGGAGATACCGCGTTCGGGATTCCTCCCAAACGCAGATAGTTCTTGGAGATGAGTTTTTAATCGGTCACTATCAATGTTGAAATTGTCGTCTTTATTATTAGTTATCTTCACTGTTTGATAGGTACCGATTTGCCTCGCTGTGACCCGGAAGATTAGGGCCTGCATCGGGGATTTTGGCTACCGCCTGGTAATTACGTTGTGCTAACTTGGCATTGCCGACCTTATTGGCTGCACGAGCAGCACCCAAAAGTGATCGTACTCGATTGGGTGTTCGTAGGAGTGATATTTGGAACTGAGCTAATGCTTGTTCGGCTTGCCCTTGAGACAATAGCATTTCGCCATACAGTTCGTGTGGTGGTTTAACTGGTGTGTCAGTGGGTGCTTCTCCAGGAGGGCCGGAGGGGGGCTCCATGGTTTCAGCTAGTGCTGTTGCCTCTTTCATGATGACAAGTGCATCATCATTTCGGTTTTCAGCTTGAGCAATCAGCGCTTGCATTTCTTTCCATGTTATGACGACTTGTTTTCTACCGCTCGTTCCTTTTTCGATTCTTGTTGTTAAGTTTTCTAGGCCATTGAGTGCTTGATTGGCAGTGTTAAGGTCTCCGATCTTGGCAGCACTCATACCAGTGGCAAGCAACACAGCTGCTGCTGTTCGCTCATTAATATCTCCTGTTCCTTTGATTTGGCTTAGGACGTTTTTGATGTCCCTGACCTGCCATTTCTCTGCCTCGACCGTTTGGAGAGACTCCATTCGTCTCAAGGTATCGCCTATTCGTCGAACTGCGTCTTTTCGGTTAGCAATTACGCGAACTTCCTCAATGCATTCCTTCGCCTTCTCATATTGTCCTTGCTGTAAGTAAGCGTACTGAAGCCAATAGATTGCGTGCCAAGAGTGTTTTGTCGGAGAGAGTGCTTTCCGTTTTGCTCGTGCTACAGAGGCATTATAGGAGGCATCATTTCTTTCAACGACATGATCCCACATACCGTGCTGTACGAAAATGTGGGCTGGCATGTGCAGCGCGTGGACTGCTGCAGGGGCTATTTCCGAATATTTGTGTGCAGCATAAAGTGCAATAGGTGCATGAACGGGGTCATCGTATGCGTGAATGATGTAATGAGCTGCTCCAGGGTGATCCGGGTTGGCGCGAAACACTTTTTGTGCGATTGCGCCTGCTTGCATGTCTTCTCGGATACTATTCTTGCCTCGAATCTTGGTACGCATTAACGATAATGAATAAAGCGTTGCAGCTTCGTGGTCTTCTGGATAGTCGGCCGCTAGTTGTCCCATTGCTTCGGAGTACGCTAGCGTGCGTTCTTCTGCTGAACCAGTACCAAAGAGTACTTCAACCGAATTCAGATAGCCTCTTTCACGTTCGGTCGGAGTTTTATCGAATCGTTCCTTACGGGTACTTGCAAGTTTCTGTAAGGCCTTGCGTCCTCCTGAAAGATCCGTTGAACTTGCAGAAAAGTGATGACCCGTGTAATGGCTCAAGGCTTCTCCCCAATAGGCGAGTGCAAAGTTTGGGTCGATACTTTGAGCTTCTTGAAACGCTTCGATAGCATCTTCCCATTCGAAGCTATGGATCATACGGACGCCATTGAGAAATGCGGTTTGTGCCTTAGTCGCTCCAGAATTTGGGAAATCTATTTTCCCTAAAACGTTTTCCTGTGCATAAACTAATCCAGATAATAACTGTGCGAGTACTGTAATGATCCAGAGTTGTCTCATGTGTTGAGCCCTCCCAAACGGTTGTTTTATCAGAGTCGAGTCGTTCTTTGCTAGTGGAATATAATATCTTTTAGGACAATTATGTTGAAGCCTGAGATAGTAGGTCTTGGAGTAAGGTATTTCGGAGATTAACCATGTCCGCACTTAGGCCTACAGAAGTTCACAACAGATTAAGAAAGCACATGCTTGTTGATGGTTTGGATTTAGTATTTGATTTAGATCGGAGTGAAGGTGTAACAATTCAAGACTCTAGAGATGGTCGGCAGTACCTCGATTTTTTTTCATTTTTTGCCACTAACCCAATTGTCATTAATCACCCTAAGCTGAGAGATAAAGAATTCAAGGAATTCCTCTCCGAGGTGGCACTTCATAAGCCTAGTAATTCTGATGTTTATACGGTGCCAATGGCGGAATTTGTTGATACCTTCGCACGTATTGGGATACCTGACAGTTTGCCACGTCTTTTTTTAGTTGAAGGTGGGTCGGTTGCTGTTGAGAATGCTCTTAAAACCGCTTTTGATTGGAAGGTTCGGCGCAATCGGGAACAGGGACTGTCAGACGAAAAAGGTCAGCAGATTCTTCATTTTCGAGAGGCATTCCATGGGCGTACCGGTTACTCGTTGTCGCTTACCAATACTACTGATGTGCGAAAGACAATGTTTTTTCCAACCTTTGAATGGCCTCGCATTGTAAATCCCAAGATTCGGTTTCCTCTTGCCCAGCACATAGATGAAGTTGTGGCTCTTGAAAGGAAAGCTGTCGAGCAGATCGAAGAAGCCGTTACCATGAATCTTAATGATATTGCGGCGCTAATCATTGAACCAATTCAAGGAGAAGGTGGAGATAATCATTTTCGACCGGAATTTTTCGCCACACTTCGTGGGCTTGCGGATAGACATGATTTTTTGTTGATTTTCGATGAAGTGCAAACAGGCATCGGTCTGACAGGAAAAATGTGGGGTTACCAGCACTTTGGAATTGAACCAGACGTCCTTAGTTTTGGAAAGAAAACACAGGTGTGCGGAATCCTTGCAGGCAACCGTATAGATGAAGTTCAAGATAATGTATTTAGACAGTCTACAAGAATCAATTCTACTTGGGGTGGGAATCTTGTTGATATGGTTCGTTTTAAAAGACATCTCGAGATTATTGAAGAGGAATGTCTAATAGAGAACGCACGTTGCATCGGTGACTACTTGCTTGAAAGTCTAGAAGGACTTCAGCGAGAGAGTCGGGGCTTTATTACTAATACTCGTGGCAGAGGACTGATGTGTGCTTTTGATCTCCCAACCCGTTCTGTTCGCGATGACTTTTTGAAAACTGCTTTCGAGTTAGGGCTTATCGTTCTAGGTTGTGGAGAGCGTGCCATTCGCTTTCGACCGGTACTCAGTGTCGTTCGTGAAGATGTTGACAGGGCGATCAACATTGTCGGCAGAGTGTTGTCGAAGCTGTCCTGATTCTTAGTAGCTATTGACTTCTTGCTGAGTAGCTTTATATCGAAACCTTACTGACTCAAGTTTATTAGAGCTGAAAGAGTGATTGCTGTTGACAGAGGTACTGTGAGATTGTCAATGCTAGATGGTGAAACTGCTTCGGCTGATGCAGCAATCGTAGCGGCTATAAGAGCAAACGCTATTGATTGGTGCCACCCTAGATCGCCGAGAATTGCCAGCACGGGAGCCATTGCAATGCCTGCTGCAAAAAAGAAAGCAAGGGTTCCTTCCATGCTTCTGACAGTACTGTAGGTGTGGTATTTGCGAGTACCTTGACGACGACCGACAATTGCGGCAGTAGAATCTCCAAACCCAGCAGATGCAATTGCTGCGATGGCTATATAGAACTCCTCGTTCGTAAACCACCACGTGAGAGTGGCACATAATAAAGGCAGAAGGACGGAACCTAAGCTTGCGCCAGAGTGTTCAATGGCGTGAAAGATTTCAAACCGAAAAGAAAAATACATGACCGCGGTCAGAATCAGATAGGGAAACGGCGTAATGTCTCTAAACTCTAAAAGCCAAGGGGAAAAATACATTCCTGTGGCTATTCCCATATGAAACATTTTTCGGGTTAGGTATGAGGAAACTTTAAAGTAGCGATTGAAAGTTTCTAAAGAAATGAGTAGAGCTGAAAAGTAGAAAAGAAGTAATAAATGCCCATTCCCGTTCATAATTGTTAAGTCTTCGAAGAGCTATAATAAACCTTTGCTGTAATCGAATCACAAGGTTGCAAAACAAGTGTTTATTACTTTAGACAATACCTGCTATTTGTGAAGAGATTCAAGGAGTTTATAGACTGACTAAACGTATTAAGTTCTTTGCTTTAACGGTAAGCTGTTTGTGCATGGCGTATATTGTGGGTTGTTCTAGAGAGTCGAAAACTGAGTCGCCCGCCGATCCACTAGATGTGAGTACGTCGTTTTCGGGCACAATTGCTTTCCAGTCTGACCGTAGTGGGAATTGGGATATTTTCCGAGTTGAAGCGGATGGGTCGAGTCTTGTTCGTTTAACGTCTCATAAATCGGCGGATCTCAACCCTGCTTGGGCCCCTGACGGAAGCCTGATTGCATTTTCTTCTGAACGAACAGGGGCTGGAGATATTTATGTGATGAGTCCGGATGGTAATAATATCCGCCGTATCACAGACGACCCATCATATGAAGGTGCTCCTAGATTTACTCCAGATGGGAAAGCGCTTATTTTCGAAGGTGAGCGAGATGGTCGCGCTGAGGTGTATTCAGTTGAGTTGGCGTCGCGAGAAGTTGTGAGGGTTACAAACTCTATACAAAGAAAACTTGGTCCTGTTTCCTCTCCTGATGGCAAACGCATCGCTTTTATGGAAAAGAGCCTAATAAGGTGGCACATATCTGTCCGTTCCTTTGAAACTGGTGAGAAACGAGCAGTTACGCGAGGAGGAGGGGCTTGTCGCCCAGATTGGTCACCTGATGGCAGGATTCTTGCTTTTGTAAGCACACGAGATACGGCGAAAGCTGATCTATGGTTTCGTGAGATGAATGGTTCTCGGGATGGTCGAGTTTGGCGTGTCCCGACCCGTAAAAATGCGTACAACTATGACCCGTCTTTTTCACCAGATGGTTTATCTTTAGCTATGGCTTCTACAATTTCTAGAGGGAAGAAAGAGCAGTGGGATATCTTTTTAATGAATGTAAATGGAAGAGATATTTCACGCTTAACTGGATCGGAAGGGAATGATCGATTCCCAGATTGGAAACCTTAAGGTGAATTCCAAAGCGAAGGAAGTGATTCTGAGGTCCAAAGTTCATAGAATTTTTCTAAGGGAAGTCCCACCACATTCGAGAACGAACCTTCGATACGTTTCAGGAGGATGCCACCTTTACCTTGAGCTCCATAGGAACCGGCTTTATCAAAGGGTTCACCGGTGTTGATATAGCACTCAATCTCTTTCCGAGACAGCGAACGAAAAATTACACGTGTTGAGGAAACAGCGCTCTTAGTTTTCATTCGGCTTTCGTTAACAAGGGCTATGCCACTTAAAACATGATGAGTCCGTCCAGACAGTCGATTTAGCATTCGTTTTGCATCCGAAGGGTTCTTAGGTTTTCCAAGTACTTCGTTATCAACAACCACTGTGGTATCTGCTCCAAGAACCCAAACCTGTGGATGAAGTTTCGCCACAGTTTTTGCCTTTAAGATGGCAAGACGCCTCACGTAGTCGCGAGGAGACTCGTTCTCATAAATTGTTTCGTCAATTTCAGGTGCCACACAATGAAACCGAACACCCAGTTCTTTTAAATATGCTATGCGACGAGGTGAGGATGAGGCGAGAATGATCTTGGCTTTCGATACGTCTGTTATTTTGGTGTTAGCCCTTTGTTGTTTCATTGGTGTCATTTGGTTAGCTCGAGGAAGCTTTTGTAATCTGTCGGTGTGTCGATGTCTATCGCCACGCTCGGGTTAGCTGTTGGAAGTTCAGCAACCTCATCGGAGTGGTCCCATACTACTTGCCGTGCGCCTATCATTTTGGGAGCTTGTTCAAGCTCAGCAAATACGGCTTGAGAGAAAAGTACAGGATGTCCACGGCGGCCTTTGTATGTCGGGAGCGTGATCAAGCTAGACTGGCTTTCGAATGTAGTAATGAGATTTTCTATGACTTCAATATCTATATTGGGGTGGTCCACTGGACAAATTAGGGCACCTTCAACAGAGTCGTTCGCAAGTGCTTTGAGTCCGGCTTGTATAGAAGAAAGCATGCCGTCTTTGTAATTTTTGTTTATTATGCTGCGAGCGTTTCCGAATTTTGTTTGAGAGCGAATGATTTCTACGTTAGAGCCTAGAACCACTAATATTGGTTCAGCACGCGAATGAGTGAAGACGTCAATTAGGTTTTGGAGAAAAGTTGTTTGACAGCCGTTATTTTTAGAAAAAGGTAGAAGTGCTTTGGCCGTTCCCATACGGAGGGACTCTCCGGCGGCAAGAATGATCGCGGCGATCATGCTCGTGACATAATAGCAACGTGCAGAGAAAACACGAGGAATTTAAAGAGATTTTGAAACGGGTTCTTCCCGATCCAGCACGCGAGCGGATTTATTCGATTGATCTCGTGAGTAGGCGTTGGGAAGATGTCGTGGGAACCCACTTGGCACGGCGTTCTGAACCCGAGGCGCTTTTGAATGGCGTTCTTACAGTACGAGTAACAGAAGCGGAGTGGGGAAAGATGATTTATCGTGTGCAGGATCGTATTGTACCTGCACTGAATAATGCTTTGGGGGGAGTTGTTGTAAAGCGAATTAATTTTACTAAGCGTCGACGCCTTGAGTTTCAAGCTAACGTTGCTAAAACAGTGCTGCCAAGAAAGAGCAAACCATCGCCACCAACAGATGTTTTGATCGCAGCGGCGAATCACATTCAGGACGGTGAACTTCGAGAAGTGGTGTTGAAAAGTGCTATGCGCTACCTTAGAGCACAACGAGAACACGGGAGGCAATAAAGTTATGCCAGAGGTTTTCATTGTAGGGTCTGTCCGAACGCCTACCGGTAAGTTTTTGGGAGCTCTAAATCGATTCAAAGCAACTGAATTGGGAGCGATTGTTGTACGTGAGGTCCTGGCTCGCACTGGTGTTCCACTCAAACATGTGGATGAGGTTATCATGGGAAATGTTGTTTCTGCTGGCTTAGGTCAAAATCCAGCACGGCAGGCGGCATTAGGCGCTGGACTCGATGTTTCAGTTGCTGCAATGACAATAAATAAGGTTTGTGGTTCGGGATTGAAAGCGGTAATGCTTGCAAGGCAAGCCATTCTTGCCGGTGATGCTGACATTGTTGTTGCAGGTGGCATGGAGGCAATGTCGAATAGTCCTTATCTTGTGCCGCGCATTAGACA
>CAZFLB010000040.1:0-11684 GCA_964518945.1 uncultured Acidobacteriota bacterium
TTGGAGAGGAATACGATCTCCTTTGGGAAAATGTTGCTCCGGAGTTTGATTTCATTGCTGAGAGAAAAGCACGATACCTTCAGTGGAAGTTCCGCAAGGTGCCTTACATTAACTATGACATATACGAAGCGCGACGGGACGAAATCCTTTCCGGATATATAATTTTGCGCCGTACTGTCAGAAATAACGTCCCGCTAGCGCTCATCGTCGATATCCTTGCACACCCGAGCGACCATGCTAGTTTTGGTAAGCTTCTTGATAAAGCGTATGATTGGGCTCGTAAACGTGGTTGTGCTCGCTTGCAGACTTTCACTCTTGATAGGAGGATTGGGGCAAGGCTGGCGAGCAAAGGTTTTTATCGTATCCCAAGTCCGATGCAATTTTGTGTTCGGATTCACAGCGATCACATCAGCGAATCCTTTTTCTGTGACACATCGCGCTGGCACGTGAGTTTCGGGGATTCGGATCAAGATAGGGATTTGTAATGTCGACGCGTATTCTTATCGGTGTTGATACAGAAGCTGATGATCAATGGAATATTGGCCCACGTGACACACTTCCTGTCAGGAATGTAAATGAGTTGCCGCGGCTTCAGCAATTGTGTAACCGTTATGATATTCCACCGACCTATCTAGTCACGTATGAAATGGCTGTCGATCAAAACGCACGAGGTGTGTTGCGGGACTTAGCATCAACCGGTCGTTGTGAGATAGCGACACATCATCACCCTTGGTCCACACCTCCGAGGGTGAGCGGACATCTCTATCCTCTAAATTTGTCCGTTGATCTGTTTCGCGAACAATTGAAAGTTCTGACCGAAGCAGTCACTGCTGTTACAGATGTTCCGCCCGTATCCTACCGTGCTGGGAGAAATGGTTTTGCAGGATGGCACGTCCCTATTCTTGAAGAACTCGGTTACCTTGTTGACTCGAGCGTCGACCCTTTTTTCAACGAAAAGCGCAAAGGAGGACCATCGTTTGCAGGGGCTCCACTTGTACCTTATTTCCTGAGTCGAACAGATCCGTGTAGGAAAGGGGAGAGCGAGCTATTGGAGATTCCCGTTACGAGTGCACTGAATCGAAAGTGGCCACAGTGGCTTCAAACAGCCTATGCTGATGTTAAGGGAGCTTATCAGTTTCGACGATCCCTCCGTCTCCTCCGAATTGCTCAGCCGATTTGGTTGCGTCCTTCCTACTCGAAGTTAGAGGACATGTTTGTGCTTGCACGCCGTATTCTTGATGGGGAGGCACCGGTGGCAAATATCATTTTCCATTCGAGTGAGTTGCTTCCTGGGGGAAGTCCTTATAATCAGACGCAGAAACAGGTAAATCAATTTTTTGATCAGCTCGAAGCACTCTTGGCATATCTAAAGGAGGGCGGTGCACAAGGTTCTACGTTTAGTGGCTTTCGAAAATTGTGGGTAGCGTCGTGAAGATATGCATGGTTACACCGCATCTACCCCCTGATCAAGCTGCTAATGCTCTTCTACCGCAACTGCTCCATGACAACCTAGTAAAAAGAGGCCACAAAATACGGCTTATGACGTTTGCACCGAACTCTGAAAAACCAAGGAGCGAGGGGGTTTATTATGTTCACAGACCTCGAAGTGGCTGGTTAGGCATAAGAAGAATTAGTCAGGCAATAACGATGCTTTCCGTGTTGCAGAGAGCAAAGCAAGCATTTGAAGATATTGATGTTGTACACATACATAGCAATACTTTTATGAATCAGGTTGTGGCTGTTTTTGCTTATTTTCGAAGAATACCTTTTGTACTCACACACTATGGGACGGAGATTTGGCACTACAAGCCGAGACTTATTGACCCTTTCTTGTGGATGAATAAGAAAGCCGCACACGTTACCTACTACAGCCACCTGTTGCGCGATCGTTCGATAGAATTAGGCGTTGTTTCGAGAAAACATTCCGTCGTGTACCCGCCAGTTGATGAGCAATTTCAATTGCCAACGAATGAAGAACGGGCGAAAGCTAAGCGTGAGCTTGGAATTGCGGGGCCGATGATTTTAAACGTGAAAAGGCTCCACCCGCTTGCAGGTCAACGCTATGCAATAGAAGCTATGCCTTTTCTGTTGGGAACTTTTCCGAATGCAAAGCTTGTTGTCGCAGGTGAAGGAGAATCGCGAAGGGAACTTGAACTTTTAATTAGCGATCTCGGTCTTACAAATTCTGTAATTCTATTGGGGTTGGTGGACAATAAAAAACTTCCTCGCTATTACCACGCTGCTGACCTTTTCGTTTTGCCCTCTCGGTTGGAAGCTTTTCCAACTGTTGCTGTTGAAGCACTTGCAACTGGCGTTCCCGTTGTCACTGCTGACCATCCGGGGGGCGTCGAGCTGTCGCAACTGTTTCCGGAAGATGTTCGTGTTGTTCCAAGGGAACAAATTGAACCGCTTGCAAAAGTTTTGCGAACGGAATTGGGTAGAAATGAGCGGTGTTCAAACTCGACAATGAAACGTATTGAGAAAGAATTCCGTCCGGATGGAGCTGTTAGCAATTTCCTTAAGTTGTACCAAGATGCGCAAGATTGATAACGATGCAATTCGAAAACACGGCGATGTTCGTTTTCGATCGAGCTATGATTACGCACTATTTGAGTACTATCGGAGCGCTAAAATCCTCAAGCGCTTAGAGTGGGATGATATTGATGTTCACGGTCGAGTACTTGATGCAGGTTGTGGTTCTGGAGGAATCGCAGTTTCTTTTGCGGAGGAGTCTAACTGGACTGTTGGTCTTGATATAAAGAACAAATTTCAAGATGCTGGTTCAAAGCTGGCAAATGAACTTGGTATTAGAAATGCTAGCTTCGTCCAAGGTGACGGAACAGACCTTCCATTTGCAGCAGCTAGTTTCGATCTCGTTTTATCCCACTCCGTGATAGAACACGTAGAGTGTGCGGAGTCTTATCTTCTGGAGTGCTATAGAGTGCTCCGTCCAGGAGGAACACTTTTCCTTCAAACTCCTCCTTATTTGAGTTTTGCTGGAGCGCATCTTTCTCGACTCCGGATTCCAATTCCTATACATCTTCTAATGCCAAGAAGCTGGGCATTTCGTCTGAACTTTTATATTGCTCGAAAAAAACCAAATTGGCTTAAAGAGCCGAGAGAGTCGAATACTTTCAAAATGATGGCGGAACGAGGGGAAACAAAAGAAGATGATTTGATCCAACGAATTACAGTAGATCGGATTCGCCGATGGTTGAGACAAGTGGGCTTTGAAGTAGTCAGAGAAGACCTTCATATGATAGACTTTTTTTCAAGAAATTTAGCGGGGTTTGCACGTAGGTTTTTGAAGCGCAATGGCTTCACTCAAAATATAGTAATTAGCAATGTGGAACTGCTACTCAGGAAGGTCTCATGAGATTTTTTCGTGAGAGAGAAGAATTTGTCTTAGCAGCATTGCTCCTTAGTTCTCTTGCTCTGGTAACGCCTCGCATTGCGGAGTCAGATGCAGTGCAGTATTTTTCTTATCTGCCTTCGATCGTGTTTGATAACGATGTGAATTTCGAAAATGAGTATCGTCGCTTCTACGATGAGGATTCCAAAGGAAGAGAACGTTTTAAAGAAACCTTCCTCGACCGAACTACGGTGACAGGTCTTAAATTGAACTTTGGGCCGATTGGCTCAGCTTTACTGTGGTCACCGTTCTACATAGGAGCACATGGTATTCTCAAAGTCTCGGAGCTATTTGGAGTCGATGTGGTGGCTGACGGTATGTCGCAGCCATATCGAACTGCCGTTGCATTTGCTTCAGCGCTATATGGAGCCATCGGATTGTTTTTAAGCTATCGACTTGCCCGAAGATTTGCTTCGTCTCCAACAGCATTCATTGCCGTTGTGACACTTTGGTGGGCGAGCCCAGTTGCTTATTACATGTACATAGCTCCCGGAATGAGCCATGCTCCTTCATTGTTTACTGTTTCTGTTTTTTTTAGCTTATGGCCATGGGTTATTCAATCGTCTTCAATGGGTCGGTGGGCTGTGTGGGGAGCATCTGCTGGATTAATGACTCTAGTGCGTGAGCAGGATCTCTTTTTTGCGGCAGCAGTTGTTGTACCGTTGTTTTTGTGTCGAAAAGAACCACTGCAGGCGCTCAAGAAAATAGCTTTGTTTGTAACCACAGCTTTGCTCGTTTTTTGTCCGCAATTAGTTGTTTACGAAACTTTATACGGAAGGCCATTACCTGCACCATCTATACAGAACAAGATGTCTTGGGTCTCCTGGCATTTTTTTGACGTGCTCTTTTCTTTAGAACACGGTCTATTTTTCTGGAGTCCATTATTGTTTGTTTTTGCGTTAGGGGGATTCGTGCTTTTAAAGCGTGACCGTCGTGCGGGAATGTTTTTACTGATAGCGATGGTAGCTCAGGTCTACATCTCTGGAGCGGTGGACTCATGGACCCAGGCCGGTGCCTTTGGTTCTAGGCGCTTTGTGGGTGCAACGGTTTTGTTCGTAATTTGGGGTGGGACTGTCCTGACATTTGTTGAACGATATCTTCGCAGAGGCGCCGTCATTGTAATTGCCAGTGGTTTTATATTGTGGAATGTTGGTCTTATGATGCAGTTTGGGTTGGGTCTTATGAACCGAGATCGGTTAATTTGGAGTGAGGTCGTCCACAATCAGATTTACGAAGTACCACCTCGAATGTTCTCTGTCGTAGGGCGTTATTTTCTTTCTCGCGACGATCTTGCTGGAAGTGCTCGCGACGAAGAAGGAGGACGATAGTGATTTCGGAGTACTTGCGAAGTATCGTCCGTTGCCCGCAATGTTACAAGTCCGAAAATAGTCTTACGCCACCGTTTGAGACTGAGCGAGAGGGAATGCTCTGTCCAGCGTGCAAGCGCCTGTACCCTGAATGTGGACAACGAGGCTATCTTGATCTCAGGCCGCCTGCTGACAAGTTTGAGACGTTAACGGACTATGCAGAAGAAGAGTTTCACCGCAGAGAAGGTGCGCTGAAGCCACTGTTTCTCTCAGCACGTATCAAAATGGACATGATGGTACAAATGTTACAACTTTCGTCGAGAGATCGAGTTCTAGACATTGGCTGTGGCAAAGGACAGTTTTTGTACTATAGCCGGCCGGCTTGTGGACAACTTGTGGGTATAGATGCTGGGGCTCATTTTGCTGCAGAGCCTCTTGCTACAGTTGACTTGACTCGTGGGGATATTAGAAGCCTTCCTTTTGCTGATGGAAGTTTTGACAAAGCATATTCTCTTGATGTGCTCGAACACCTAGATGCGGAAGGAGTTCATGACATGCTGACTCAGGCTCGACGTGTTCTCCGACCAGGCGGAAAGCTATTTCTCTACTCTCACGTCATGATGAGTTCTCGGATTGCTTCTTTTCAACGTGGAGTCACCCGACTTATACAGTGGCTTGATGCGAAAGGTTTGGTTGATAATGAGCCAGAGCGAAATCGGAAATCCGACCATCAAAATGCCTTGGGAAGTTATGAACAGCTGGATACTCTTCTCAAGGAATCGGGGTTTCGCATTGCCAAAATCCGTTATTACAATGTTTTCTTTAAAGCGATTTTCGAAGACCTGGTTCTCCCACTTATCGAGCACAACTTCTTCCGTAATAAAGAAACTGTCGGCTCAAATCATTCAAAACCGCATGTCCACGGGGAATCCACAAAACCCGATGTAGGTCGTTGGGCTCATACTCCTATGGCGCTGGCCTCCTACATCATGAAGCTGGATGTTTTGCTTTTCGGACGCGTTCGCACTGGGCCGTTTTTCTTGTTGCTTGAGGCAATTTGAAACTTCTTTACGTTGCATCAGATCAAAAAGTTCCCGGAAGGACAGGTGGGTCAGTACATGTGGAAGAGGTTGCACGAGGACTTTCAGCAAGGGGGCATGAAGTACATGTAGTCGCGCAGGCTGGAGACGACTTCACGAACGACTTCACGATACACCCCAACCCGGCGGTGATACAGCACCGATTTTTTCGATGGACCGCACGTAGGAAAGTTGATCTAATCATAGAAGAACTTGGGGTTGATGCAGTCATGGAGCGTTATTACAATTTCGGCGGGGAAGGTGTGCGTGCCGCGTTCGACCGAAATCTTCCAGTACTTGTCGAGGTGAATGCTCCGCTTAGAGAGCACCCTGGCTCAGCTAAGACTAAACTCGACAAGTTACTACTTTTTCACCCAATGGCTAGGCTCCGGGACGAAATCTGTCGCAAAGCAAGTGCAGTGGTGACCCCACTTCCATCGATTCTTCCAGAAAACCTTCCTCCTGAAAAGGTCCATCAAGTGAATTGGGGTGCTAACGTGGAAATGTTTCAGCCAGATATTCCACGCGCGGTGCTTCCGATTCCGGAGGACTGCCCCATTATCGTGTTTTCCGGAAGCTTCCGACCTTGGCACGGCGCAGATGTTCTCGTCAGGGCATCGGTTCATGTGCCGGAGGCGTGCTTTCTGTTTGTGGGCGACGGTCCTTCAAATTCTGCTTGCAGAAACCTTGCACGTAAACTTGGAGTTGAAAAAAGAGTTTTTTTTACTGGGGCTGTGCCCTATCGGCAAATGCCTAGTTATTTAAAATGGGCAAGTATAGGAGTAGCACCTTATCAACCTAGCCGACTGGGGCAAATGAAACTCGGGTTTTTTTGGTCACCGCTGAAAATATTTGAGTATATGGCAATGGGAATTCCTGTGGTAACGCTTGATGTTGATCCACTCCGAGAGATTGTTGGTGAGCAAGGTGGTCGTCTAGTCTCAGAAGGAAATCCTGAGAAACTGGCGGCTGCGATCCAAGTGCTTTTGACAAACTCAGATTTGGCTTCTGCCATGGGCCGAGCTGCCCGTGAACGGGTGGTTAGAGAATATAGCTGGCAGCAGCACTGCCAATTGCTGGAACGGATTCTCCTCGAGATGACAGCGACATGAAAGTTTTGCTTTCAACGGATGTGTTCCCTCCTGGGTCTGGAGGGAGTGGCCGCTCTACTGCTACACTTGCGACTGCGCTAATACGTCGTGGACACAGGGTACGTGTTGTGGTTGCCAGAACTAGATGCCAAGGCCAGCAAGAATGGCGAGGGGTACCTGTGTCAGAAGTCGAGGTGCCGCAGGCTACTTTTGGAGGTCGCGTTCGAGAAAGACTGCTTAGAAAAGGCCTCACGAAGGCGATAGGTGAAGAATCTTGGGACCTCGTCCATGCTCAACACTGGCTTTCAGCAGTAGCGGCGTCCAAGATTTGCTCTAATTTGCCGATGGTTGTAACGGTTCGAGACTACTGGCCGATCTGTATTTGGTCAACTATGCTTTCAGGACACGAAAGGTGCCCGGGTTGTAATTACACCCGACGGGTAGTTTGTAGTGCACGTCAAAAGCGATGGTTGACACCGGTGGCACCGGTGATACCACTCCTAATTGGAGCGGAGCTATCGAAGCGACAGCAAGTGCTTTCCGAAGCGAGTGCTGTTGTTGCTGTTAGTCAACACGTTGCTGAAAAACTGTCTTCAGAAACGGAAAGGGTGCATGTCGTGCCTAACTTCGTTACGAGCGAGAAATTTAAACTGGCTCCTCCTGTTGATTTACCAGATCGCTATGTTCTATTTGTCGGCAAACTGGAAGTGAACAAGGCCCCCGATCAATTGTTCTCCATTGTGAAAGGGATTGAAGCCGATATACCTTTGGTTATAGCCGGTTCAGGTAGTTTAGAAACAGAGCTCCGCAGGCAAGCAGCCTGTTTGCAAAGAGAAGTAAGATTTCTGGGCTGGGTTGACGAGAATATCGTCCTTTCACTAATGCGGTATGCGTTAGCAGTTGTCTTTCCTTCACGATGGGAAGAACCGCTTTCACGGGTTTTAATTGATGGCCTTGCCGTAGGTGCTGTACTTATTGTTCAAAGAACCGGGGGAAGTGAAGAAATCGTAGTTCATGAAGAGAGCGGTCTTATGGGAGATACTACCGAAGCGATTTCTCAGTCGCTTCGCCGAGTGTTGGCGGATGATGTTTTTGCCGAACGTCTGCGCGTAGGAGCACGTGCTCGAGCAGACACAGTGTTCTCGGAAAATGTGGTCTTGCCTCGTCTTGAAGCGCTCTATCGTGATGTTGCCGGGCTATGAAGATAGCATTGCTTGCACGATCGGTACATCCACTCCATGGACATGGAGGTCTTGAACGACACGTTGCTGCCCTGAAACGCTACTTGATCCTTGCTGGGTGCGATGTTCGGCTCTTTACGTGTCCCCCCCTTAATCCTAGTTTTTCGATGAATGACAATACGGATGTTTTTGTGCCGTATCAAACGGTTCCGCTGCCAAGAGCGAAAGGTTTTGTTATCGTTGACAGAAATACAAATTACTTACTCTGGAGCTTGAGAGCGGCGAGAAAACTCTTTCGTTCGTTTGAGCCTGATGTTGTGCAAGCAGATGGTGGCGCTGGCTTTGGTTACGCTTTTTGTGGAAAAAAAGATAGTGCTCCTCTAGTACTACATCCCCATGGTATGGAGGAGTTTAAGACAACAAGATTGAAGCATATGGCGTATTGGCCACTGAGAAAGGCAACCCGTTATGCAGCGAAGCGCGCAGCATGTGTGATTGCTCCAGATGCTGGAATGGAGGAAGAGGTTCAACAAAACTTGGGCGTGCCCAAAGCGAAGATCTGCACGATTCCTAATGCAATTGATCTTGAGTTGATCGACCGTACCCGAGAACCAATAAGTCTTGCCAGTTATGGAATCAAAGGAAATGAAAAGGTGCTTCTTTCGGTCGGCCGACTCGAAGAGAATAAAGGGTTTGCCGATCTTGTACATGCGCTTAGCAGAGTACAGGAAAAGGTGAAAGTAGACTGGAGATGGGTTCTTGTAGGCGCTGGACCTAAGTATCACTCTTTAGCGCGTGTCATTCAGAGAAGTGCTATTCAAGATCGTGTGTGCATGACAGGTTCCCTTAGTGACCAGCAGCTTTTTGCTTTATATGACCGAGCCGACCTCTTCGTACACCCAACTCGGTACGAGGGAAGTTCGATGGTGACACTCGAAGCAATGTCACATAGAACCGCTGTAATTGGGACACGGGTTGGTGGAATTCCTGACAAGATAAGAGATGGAGCGTCTGGACGGCTTGTTCCACCAAAAGATGTTGGTGCACTTGTGCAGGCGATCGTCGATTCAATATCAAACCCGGAGATTCTCCTAAAGTGGGGTATGGAGGGGCGCCGAATTGTTGAAGAAAAGTTTTCGTGGCAACAGAGAACTGAAGAATTACTGGGGCTTTACGAAAAAATAATTCGTTGACACGTTGGTTCAGAGTTCGTTGCTACGAAAAGAGGGTCATGTTTAGTTAGAATCCTTTGGATGAGATGTGTTGAGAGATCGCATCATTGCCTCGATGAAACGGTGCTCTTCGGGGCTGCCTCCTAAGGTAAGAGCAACTCGAAGAGCTTTCCGAGCTTCTTCGTAACGGTTTAGTCTTTCGAGGATTTGCCCAAGTAGTTTTTGCGCTTCGAAAGAAGGCTTTATTGCAACAGCACGCTCTGCATTTGAGAGAGCCAAGTCGTAACGATTCTGGGTGAAGTAGGAAGCAGCGAGTTGGTAATACAGCCTTGACTTTGATTTGATGTCTTTGAGATGTGTCATCACATCGGGAGGGAAGCGATGCATCGATCGCTGTATCAATTCAACAGACTCTCGGTAGAGTGAACGAGGCGCTTGAAGTTCGAGAAGCATGTTGTCGTCTGTGTTGAGAGTGCCAGTTTCTGAAAATAGTTTTACCCCTTCACTGTCGAGCGTCATGTTGGTGAGAACGTCACTTGGATAACGCATCTGAGTCAGAATTAGGCTATCAGCAATAGAAGGGGTCTGGTAAAGCTCACCCAAACGATCCATAGAAAAATATAAAGGTTTGCTGGAACCTAAAAGAATAAGATCGCGATCCTTGAAGACGATGACGTGTGGAAATACTTTTTGGAAAGTAGCCAAGAGAGACTTTGTGGATTCTTCGGACATGCCATAAAGATGAAACCATTGACAAAGAACTCCATCTTCACTCAAGTGAGACCGTGCGATCTTAAAAAAATCTAAAGTGAACAGGTTTGATACCCCAGTAAGCCAAGGGTTGGAGGGTTCCGAGATTATGAAATCGTATTTAGTTTTGCGACGTTTCAACTCGCTTCGCGCATCACCCAAAACCAATTCCAAGCGTTGGTCAAGGAGCGGGGTTCCGTTGTCTGGTTCGAAAAGACGTGACGCCTCGACAACGGCAGGTTCGATCTCAAAGGCATCGATCTTTTGTATGGGGTGCTTTAAAACGGCCCCGGCCGTCATACCGCTTCCCCATCCGATTAAAGCTACATGTTTTGCCTCGCCCGTTAAAAAGGGAAGGTGTCCTAGAAGGAGTTGCGTTGCCATATCGCCAGGCCCATTGGAAGCGTCCGTTTTACCGTTGATCTTGAGCAGCTTAAATTGTTCGACCTGCTGAACAGCGACTGTGGCTGAGGAGCCGTCTCGATAATAGAGAAGTTTGTGGTTGTCTACGATGTTGCGTAGTTGTGAGAGGTTGTATTGTCCATATGTTCTCGCACTACTGTAAACCCCGAAACTTTTCATTAAGCGTTCTCCGCTCGGATCAAGAGCCAAGATAATTAGCATAGCAGAGCTCGATATTGTGGCTATTGGTACTGAAAAGCTTTTTGTACGAAAGACCAGGAACAGGGCAGTTAGAAGCACCGCCGCGGCTGCCACGCGGATAGTAAATTCAACTCCTAGGTTAGTGAATAGAAGTAAAGACGTTATCACTGCTCCTGTGGCGGATCCGATGAGATTCCAGGTGTAAAGTGTTGCTACGTTTAATGAGTTTGATTTTTCCGAAAACGTATTGACGGCGAAAGGAAGGGTGAATCCGAGCACTATCGTGCAGGGTAATATTAAAAGTGAAGCGATGATGAACTGCGAGACAAACAAGGTCTCATCCATGCCTTTGATGGAGTTATAAAAATTTAGGAAAAGGAAGGGCAAATTTCTTGTGATGATAAGACTTGTGAAAGCAAGTATTGCAGAAGCGATTAGAACTTTTGCAAGTCGTTTTAAAGGATCTCCTTGGGGGGTTCGTTTTAACTGCAGTGTAGCGATACTGGTACCAATCGTTAGGCCAAGGAGAAAAGTTGAGAGCATAATGGTGACACCGTAGATGGAAGATCCATAGACCATAGACAGTGTGCGTCCCCAGGCTACCTCGTAAACCATTGCGCTGAAGCCTGAAACAGCGACAGATAAGAGCACAGGTCGTGATACGGAATTGTTTGAGTTAACAGATAGTTTTTCGGTAGTCGAAGAGAAATCGTTGTATCGTTGCCAAGCAAATACTGTGGTTGCGACTAGAATGTTGATTATGGCTCCAAACCAAAGCGTGGAAGTAAGACCGATATATGGAAAAAGCAAAAAGACAGAGAGGAGTGGGCCCACAACAGCACCAGCAGTGTTAGAGGAATACAGCTGACCAAGGCCTATTGCAAGATTTTTGTGAGCAAGCGCACGAACTAAGAGAGGTAATGAAGCTCCCATTGCGGTAGTAGCGGGAAGAAGGGACAACAAAGCTGACACAAACCGTACGCTCTCGTGTGGGATAGAACTGACTAAGCTCAAAAGGACAGGGGATAAAAGAGCATAGAAACCGATACCAGCTTCTAGGATGGCGAAAGTCGAGATAGCGTTTCGTTT
>CAZFLB010000041.1:0-13753 GCA_964518945.1 uncultured Acidobacteriota bacterium
AACCCTTCAGCTGACCGGCTCCGCCAGAAGAAAATTTGGTGTAGGCACCTTGGTTTGTAGAGGCAGCGAGTGCGAAAGATCCTACGGGTTCACTACGCCTTCCTACATCGGATTGGCCATAGCCGAACTCACGTTTAAGAAAGTTCCATTGCCAACGACCAATGAACATTGGAGTCTGATTTCTATCGAGTGCCCCCCCCCTTCCAGTACCGGTAAAAACACCGGCTGCATATTGGGAATCGATAGAACTTCCGGGGAACAGTCGGCCGAGTACAGTCACGCCGGACTGGCGGTCTACAGTGAAAGGACTATTCACAATAGATCGGTCAACAAATTGCTGTGCTCCTGATGAGTCAGATCGCTCACGGCTATATAAGGCTTTGTATTGTCCAATTCGGACACCCACTTTTTCTGATTTCTGAATATCAAACTGTAGTGACAACAAGACATTTCGCTCAAAGCCATACTCCAGTGCGTACTTCAACCAAGGTCGGTATGCGTGTCCGTCTAATTTAAATCTGGCACGTTTGATCCGAAAACCAGCGCTGGGGTTGATTCCATCTTTTTCTCCGGTAAGATCCGGACTGCTTGTATTGCTGACCCGACTTTGAGTGCGCCACCGTATCCGTGTTGCAAAATTTCCATCTTTGCTTTTGATACGGAGGCCACCCCGGTATTCGGCGGTCAACGTAGGTTCTTTTTCGTCCGGTTCCTCAACGTTTTGTTTTTTTTCATCATTAACCTTGTTCTTTGGTGGGTTGGGGTTCGTGTCGAGAGCTACACAAGGAATTGCAGTACAAACTAATAGGATGATGGAAATTGTTAAAGAATTAAGTCTTGTTGTTGACATTGACTTATTGTTAAAAATCCGTCTTACGAAAGAGTTACATTATTATTAATGTAATGTAAATATTGTTTTGGTGAATGTTTGCAATTCGTGCCGTACAACAAAGCAACGGCGTGTTAGTATGCCGTGCGATAAGGGAGGGATCCTATTTTAATTCAATCATTAGGACTGAATAAAATTATAGTTTTGGCGATAACAATAGCATCAGTTTTGTTTGAGTCTTCCCAAAACTTAGAGCAAGCAAAAGAGGAATATTTCGGCGGCAACTTCAAAGAAGCGCTTAGTCTTTTATTGGATCTGGCTCCCTCACTTAAATCGACCGAACTAGCTGATTGTCGCATGTTTGAGGGAATGAGTCGCTTTTCCTTAGGCGATGAAAGGGCTGCACGGGCGGCTTTTGAATCAGCAGTTAGAAACAATACAAACTTGGTGCCGCAGGGGGAACTCTTTCCTGAATTAGCCACCGAAATGTTTAAGCAAGTGCGGGCCGAACTTATAGGAGTCCTCCAAGTCCAGACAAGGCCAGCTGGCGCCCGATTGATGATCGGGAGTAAATCGGTTGGCACGACACCGTATTCGGGAAGTGTCCTTGCAGGGGAGCATCTCGTTCGTGTCGAACAGGACGATTATCATAGTTATGAGCGTCGGATTCAGGTTGAAACTGATAAGCCAGCGCTTGTCGATGTTACGATGCAACTGACACCGGCTGCGCTTAAGCGTTTGAGCGAAGAGTCTGAGGGATCTAGTTCGAATAGAAAGGGTTCGAAGATAATGACTTATGGGCTTATCGGTGGGGCTGCTGTCGGTGGAGCGATCGCTGGTTTAGTAGCAGCGGGCTCTTCACGAGAAACAGGCGTACCTGTTTCTCGCACATTTGAGAATAATTTGCGGCCCTTTCAGACAGCAGGCCCATTCGTTGCGGATGTAGGTGCTAACGGTAGCTTGGACGTGCATCTCACATGGGACAATCCGGATGCTGAATTATTTGCCAACATAAAGCACGTGGGCTTTACGTTCGAAACAGTTGTGGAAAAGGGCCCGACTGGTTTAAACGAGATTCGTATGAATATACCGGTTGAAGCGGGCAGTATCTACCAAGTTAACTTTAGAAACAGATCGTCAAAAGCAACGAATTACCGTCTTACAATTACTTTTCCGGGTTAGGACAGCTGAAGCAAATACTCATTGAGCGGCAGTATTTCCAGCAGGACCAGAAATAAGATTAGGAGAAAAAAGTCTGAACTTCCGAAGAGATGAGTTCAACCTGTTTTTGAGTCATTTCCGGATAAATAGGAAGCGAAAGAACTTCTTGAGAAGCAAGTTCAGCATTGGGGAACGAACCTTTTTTGTATCCTAGGTATTGATAGGATTTTTGTAAGTGAAGACCCATAGGGTAATGTATGGCACTTGCAAACCCTTTTGAACAGAGGTGTTCACTTAGCTCATCTCTTGCTCTAGTCCGGATTGTAAACAAGTGATAGACATGAGAGGTCTTTTCTATCTCTGTTGGTAAGGAAATATCTTTCACAGAGGCCAAGGCTTCTTGATAGCAGGAAGCTAATTGTTGCCTTTTTGCATTCCACAGATCTAGGTGTTTGAGTTTTATCCGTAGTACAGCTGCTTGCAATGCATCGAGGCGACTACTGATACCTTCCATCTCATGAACGTACTTTGCTTTGCTGCCGTGGTTTGCTAGCTTTCGCACCTTGTCGATGAAGGGTTTATCGTTGGAGACAACCATCCCACCGTCTCCAAGGGCACCGAGGTTTTTTGATGGAAAAAAGCTGAAACAACCTGAAATTCCGAAGGAACCAACCTTTTTAGAATCTACCATCGCTCCATGAGCCTGTGCAGCATCTTCAACAACGAAAAGGTTATGTTCATGTGCTATTTCATTGATGCGAAGAATGTTTGCAGGTAACCCGTAAAGGTGCACTGGTACCACCGCTTTTGTTCGAGACGACAGAACTTTTTCAAGTGAGTTCGGATCAAGATTGAAAGTTTGCTCGTCGATGTCAGCGAAAACGATTCGCGCACCAGTTCGAGCTACAGCCTCGGCTGTGGCAGTGAAGGTAAACGGTGTCGTAATGACTTCGTCTTCCGGGCCCAGGTCGAGGGCTGCCAGCGATAAGTATAGAGCGTCACTACCACTTGCTACGCCGCAAGCGTGACGAGTTCCGCAGTAATGGGAGAATTCTGCTTCCAAGGACATGCAAGCTGCCCCACCTATGAAGGCGGATTTCTCAAACACTTCCGCGATTGCTGTGTCGATGTCTTCTCTTAAACTGCGATGCTGAGCGCGAAGATCGGCCATCGGGATTGAAAAATTCTTCATTGCTACGTTGCAATTGTCACATAGTCTCAAGTTATGCGTCGAGGTGATTTAGCTATATTTTATTTTCTAGGCAAATATTTTTTGCGGCGTTTGAGTGAAAGACCCGATGAGTATGGAGTCTATATTACAACCTGCCCAAAATAAGATCTGGCAACGTAGATAAGGGTGCCGTAGACTGAACATTCTTTGTGAATTGGTGAGAAATCTTCAAGAACTTAGGGAGCGACTTAAGAAAAGAGAGGAGGAGTAAATGACTATAACGCGTCATGATGTAGGACCTAGAATGAGCCAATATGTGGTTCATAACGACATTGTTTACCTGTCAGGACAAGTTGACGGCGAAATGTCCCCAAGTGCGGGTGAACAGACGAGGCGGATTCTCGACGGAATCGACACAATTTTGGCAACCGCAGGTACTGATAAATCGAAGATTCTTTCTGCTACCATCTGGCTATCGGACATGCGTTATTTTTCAGAAATGAATGCTGTGTGGGATGCATGGGTGAGCCCTGATAATGCACCTACGCGCGCATGTGTGGAGGCTCGCTTGGCAACCACAGAGTTTTTAGTTGAGATAAGGGTGACGGCGGTTCTCTAAGCACTAATAAAATGTAAGGTCACAGGAATTTATACAATCATCCCTTCTAAATAATGATTGGTGAAAGCACTCATACCTAGTAACTTAGGGCTGCAACTTGTAATCGACCTGAAGGACGGAGGCCTTTAGACAGAACGGATATGAACCAGCAAGAAGTGCTTTATAAACACCAACAGGCTCTTGCTGTTTGCGAGCGGTGCCCTAAGATGCAAGGTCCTGCCGTGATGGGAACCCCTGTGCTTTCCAAGGTGTTACTTATAGGACAAGCTCCTGGACCGAAAGAGGTTGTTTTAAAAAAACCGTTTGCTTGGACGGCTGGAAAGACGATGTTTAAATGGTTCCACTCCATAGGGCTAGAGGAGTTCTCTTTTCGAGAGCTTGTACACATGGCTGCTGTGTGCAGATGCTTTCCCGGAAAGAATGTAAAAGGAGGCGATCGGGTTCCAGACAGTACAGAAATCGAGAATTGTTCGTCCTGGCTCAAGGCTGAGTTGGAATGCATTCTGCCCGAACTCGTTATTCCGGTTGGAAAGCTTGCAATTTCTCAGCTTGTGGAGGTGAACAGACTGCAGGAAGTAGTTGGTCACCAGTATCATCTAGATGTGGATGGTTTAAGAACAGATGTGATTCCCTTGCCACACCCTTCGGGAGCCTCTACATGGCATCGAACTGAACCTGGAATTTCGTTACTAAAAATAGCGCTGTCACTTATCCAATCCCATCGAACGTGGCAGGCGCTCATCCCGCAAAGAAGCAAATAAAGAAGTTAACGTTTTGCGTTGATGATGTTCTGATAAGTAGAACGAGCTTTCAGAATGGCTTCGTAATAGGTTTTTTTCTGGGTTTCGTTTTGCCATGTATTTCGAGCTTCGACTCGTTTCCAAAGTGAATCAACCGAGTCAAGAAGAAATTGTGCATCTTTAGCCGATGTGTAGATGATCTCGTCTCTTATGATGTGCACCGGTGAAGTAAGAGCGAAAGCGAAAGCGTCTCCTACAAACCGACTCACTCCTCCGATTGCCCTTGCAGAGACCCAGCCACTATTTGGAACCTTGATATTCGTCCGAAACTGTTCGGTCAGTTCGTCACTCTTTGGTACCCATGTATGTACAACCTCTCCGTTGACAATAACTTCTACAAAGTCAACAGGTGCGATAGAAGCCAGTTCTACCTTTATCTGAAATGAATCAGGGTCTTGTGCTGTTAAAGCTATTTCGTCACCGGGTGACCGCCCATCGACTTCTAGAAAGAGGAGGGGTCCATTTGTTGCAAAAGTTCTACCGGCTTTGACAGCGCTGATCCAGGATTCGAAGCGGAGAGGACCTTTTATCTGAGCATAGGTTCTTGCGGTACCTCCTGACGGATCGTACCAAACATCAGAGAAGTTGTCGGTTCCACCAGTTGCGGCAATGCGAAAACCAGAATTAAGAAGTTTTTCATATACACTGCTGGAATCTCTCTCAAGGGATGCGATGGAAACAACATCATAGAAGTCTCCTTTGCCGAGAGCGACGTGGACGGGAATGTCTGCTGTTCCAGCATCCTCAGGAGTGTTGACTTGACTGTTGTAGGGATGGACGAATCCTGCGATGCCTCCTTGAGAGTGAACACTGTCAATGTGTCGAATCTTTAAAACGTCGGCAGCATAGGGGGTGTTTGCCGCACCTCCTATGAATGGCATTATGAAGTCGTTGACTCCAATGAGCGCTACGTGACCGAATGACCCTCGAAACTCCTGTGAATATCGTAAGATGTAGTTCTTGTTAGAGAGTTGGTACGGTTCCCCACTAAGGTCTTCCCAACGACCCATCAACTTTGTTCCATCCATATGAATGAGAGCATTTGTTACATGAAGGTCATCAGCCACAACTTGATGGAAAAAGCCCTCTTGTGTGAGGCCAAATCTTCCTTCATGAAGGTCATGTACGTGCATATCACCTGAGTACCAACCCCTGCTCATCGGATTGACAATCCTTTTTAGTTGAAGGTTTACTTCTGTGGTTTTACCGGCCACTATGTCTAGGCTTTGTCTAGCAGGCAGATACTCAAAGCCCCGCATTGCCTCGACGGTGACTTTTCCTGTCGGCACCTCAATGTTGAACGAACCGCTAGTATGCTGGTAATGTGTTTTTGTTGAAGGGACCATGCGATGAAAGGCACCATCTTCTGAATAACTTCTTCCGTCGCTTGCGTTGACCATTAATCTGGCAGGGACTACGCTTCCTTCAGGTCCAGTAACGACACCACGGAGTACGCCCGTTTGAAACAGGGGTTTTCGTGTTTTTATGTTTACAGGTTTCCAAACACTTCGGGCACCACCGGATGATGAAAGTGTATAGAGTTGTGATGGGCCGCGGTGGTTCGAAACAAACGCGATGATGCTACCGTCAGGGCTTATGGCTGGGTCTATTTCATCAAGTTCATCTTCAGTGAGGCGAACTCGATTACCACCGATAGAAGGTACTGCTGCAATATCATTTGACCCGGCAGCGTCTGAAGAGTAATAGAGTACACTTCCATCATGGGACCATTCCGGTTTGACTCTATAACTTGTCTCTTCGTAATGAACAAGAGAGGGCTCACCGGAAGGAAGTGGTTTGATCCAAATACCTCCAGAACCATTCCGGCCCTCAACGGAGGAAATGTAAGCTAGCTTTGTCCCGTCTGGAGATATGGCCGGCTGAAATTCGTTTCGATTTGTTGCAACCACCGGACTAACCGAACCAGTGGAAACATCTAGCCGGTAGATGTCCAAATTACCATTTCTTCGAGTTGTGAAATACAGGCTTTTGCCACTGGGGTTCCAAGTGGGTTGTAGGTCTGCTGCCGAATTTGTTGTCACCCGCTTTACAGCGCCGCCATTTGGACCAATGAGTCCGATATCTAGATTCCCAGCTATGTCGGTTACAAGAGCCAGTTGTGATCCGTCCGGGCTAAGTCTTGGCTCAAAGTAGTAGGCGGGTCCTTTTGTGATGGCTTCTGCTTGGCCTCCCGTGATCGGCACTTTCCAAATGTCTCCACGCATTGCAAAAACAAGATGAGTTCCATCGGGGCTAAAAGCAGGATCGAGAGGGCTTGTTGAGACAGCAGGCATCATATGAAAGTCGACGCGTGTCTGTCCAACTATCCCGTAGTTTGTAAGTAAAAGAGCAAAAAGAACAGTAGCTGTTAGTTTCATTTTGGAACCGGCGATCGTTTCTGGAGAATACCTGTGTCTTTCATTAATGCTTCGATCTCGTCTATGGTGGTTGGCATAAAGTGTGTAAAATTCTCAACGCCATCGTCAGTAACAACCACTGTGTCCTCCATACGAACGTACAGCCTTTCATCGTGTACCCATAGCATCGGATCCACCGAAAAAACGAGTCCGACCTCGAGGGGTTTACTTCGATAGTTGCCAACATCATGTACGGCGAGCCCGACCGGATGCGAAAGGTGTCCGCGAAACGATAGAGCTTCTCTGGCGGCTTGCTCGTAGTTTTTCTTTTCAAAACTGATTGTTTTTAAGACTTCTGCCATCTCAACAGCGGCCTCATCCATTATCCTATCTGCAGTCACGCCTGGACGGATGCGTTTCATCAGTGCTTTACTGTAATCGATGATGAAGCCGTAAAGTCTTCGCTGGCCGGCGTTGAACGTGCCGTTGACAGGCCACATTCGAGCAACGTCACTGGTGTAATATCGATAGTCAGGGGCGTAGTCCATGAGTACGAGTTCGCCATCTACCAGAGCGCTGTTGTTGCGATAATAATGACCAAAATAGGCATTAGTTCCACTGGCTGTTATTGAACGATAACCTTCACCTTGAGAACCATTAATTTGAAAGATGTAGTAAGCAGCAGCATTAAGCTGGTACTCCATCACTTCAGGACCTGTCGACCTCATCGCTTCCATGATTCCGAGTCCAGCTATTTCGCTGGCTCTCCGATTCAAGCTAATCTCAGCAGGGCTCTTGGTAAGTCGCATTCGGTCTAGAATTGGAGAAAGGTCAGCCACTTCGAATTCGGGATAGCGAGTCTGAAGTAACTGAATAAATTTCCCCTCCCGAGAAGGACGGCCATCCCATGGGTCAGATACTATGGCTGCTCGGCCGATGAGGTTTTCGTCACGGCTTTGAGCGCGGCCTTCAGCCGGACTCCGAAAAGTGTAAAGGGTAGGAGCCGGCGGTCTCAGGACAAAGGAATATAGCTGTCGAGCGAGATAATCATTTCCATAAACTTCATCTACTCCTGTCAGTTTGGCTACGAGTTCAGCATCTTCTGCTGAGAGCATTTTTCCTTCGCCACGCTCCTTGCGGGGATCGCGATGTGGGAGAAACAGAACTGTTTTTCGTGTTCTCCCATCGAGAAGGAGATATGATTGGGGAACTTCAAGTCCTGTAAGGTAGTAGAACTCGTTAGATTGTCGGAAAACCACAAAGCCAGGAGCTGTAGCTGCTCCCTGGATAAGTGCAATAGCGTTGTTGCCGATTGCATCGAGGATTCGCCCCCGGCGGTCTTTAAGCTCGTCAAATGAGAAATCCGTTTGATATTTGTACGAGTCTTGGGCACTAGTGTCATGCGACACTACGAACCCCAGTGAAATCAATAACGAAAGATAACGCAACATCAAAGCCTCCTGACTTTGAATCTCAACGAAGAGTTTAAGCTCTGTATAGGCATACTGCTACTAGCAACTTTGGTGAAAGTGTTTCTCGTCTAGCGATACTAGCGTTAAACTTTGAGGCCTAGCAAAAACATATTTAAGGGAGAGCTATCATGAAACAAGTTTTACTCACGATGGCAGCTGTTTTGTGCTGGCAGTCTTTTGCCAATGCCACATGGTCAGTGATTGCTGTAGACCGTAGTACTGGACAAGTTATCATTGCCTCTGCGACTTGTGTAAGACAGTCTCGATTCCCACCTCGTCCATCTCGAGATTTGATGGATGTGCAAGCGGTTATTGTTCCTGGGGTCGGAGTTGCTGCGTGCCAGGCTGGTGTCGACAACACTAGAGAGAACCAAATGATCGTCTATGAGGAACTTAAAAAAGGTACTGATCCTGAACGAATTATCGAACTTCTCCGCGAGCACGAGAACAAAAAAGACAAACCTCTAATGGAGCGACGTCAGTTTGGCATTGTCGACCTTCAGGGGCGGAGTGCTGGATTCAATGGTGAAAATAATAATCCGGCCTCACTATATGTTTCGGGCAATGTAGGGGACGACATTTTTTTTCAAGTCCAAGGAAATATCTTATTCAGCGACCAAGTTGCTTACAATGCAGCACTTGCCTTTACCCAAGCCCAGGGAACGTTAGCAGACCGTGTCATGGCATCTATGGAAGGCGCTGATGAAGCGGGGGGTGATAAACGCTGTACTTGCGAAGAAGAGCCGAAGCCGGCTGCTCCCTGTGACGGAAAGACGTCCCATGTAGCCTATATTGCAATAGCGGACAAAGATGACAAAATGGGTAGCTCGCACAATGATGGTGGGTACTACGCATATATTAGTGTGACAGATGAGGATATAGCACCGCACGAAAATGCCAACCCTGTGAAAACTCTGCGCATTCGCTATGACAATTGGAAAAATAGAGGGAGTAAACGAACGGGTATGCCAGAAACTTTGCTGCCTAAATAGTTGCTTCGATGGCTTTGGATAACTCGATAGTTTTTGCCGTACCGCCCATATCTGGCGTGAGTTGATGTTGATCACGCAATACTTGTTCAACAGCACGCAAGATGGTGTCATGGGCTTCTGGATGTCCCAAGTGGTCTAACATCATTGCTCCAGCCCAAATCGTGCCGATTGGGTTGGCAATTCCTTGACCTGTGATATCAGGAGCTGACCCGTGCACTGGCTCAAACATTGAAGGATATTTTTTTTCAGGATTTAAGTTTGCGGAAGGTGCGATAGCGATTGTTCCTGTGCAAGCTGGGCCAAGATCCGAAAGAATATCCCCGAATAGATTACTCCCGACAACGACGTCGAAATGCTGTGGCATCCGCACGAAATGAGCTGTCAGAATGTCGATGTGAAACTGTTCCACGGATAAATCTGTATATTCCTTGGCCATCTTGGCAACACGTGTGTCCCAGTAGGGCATGGAATGCATGATGCCATTGGATTTTGTAGCTGAAGTGAGATGTTTTGCCTTACGAGAGCGAGCGAGTTCGAACGCGTATCGTAGTACTCGGTCGACCCCTCGCTGTGTAAAGATGCTTTGTTGGATTACTATTTCATTATCGGTACCTTCGTACTGTATGCCTCCGATAGCAGAATATTCTCCTTCGACATTTTCTCTAACTACGTAAAAGTCAATATCACCCGGGTTTTTATTTACAAGAGGGCACGGCACACCTTCGAATAAGCGGACTGGTCGCAGGTTGATGTATTGATCAAACAACCGTCTGATAGGTATTAACAGGCCCCACAAGGACACATGGTCTGGAACAGTAGGTGAGCCGACTGCTCCTAGGTAGATTGCATCGCAATTCTGGAGTTGTCCGATAGCGTCTTCGGGCATCATTTGGCCAGTCGCCAAGTAACGCTCGCAACCCCAATCAAACTCTTCCCAGATGAAATTGATATTGTGTTTGGCACCGGCTGCTTCAATCACGCGAACCCCTTCTGGCAGAACTTCCTTTCCGATGCCATCACCAGGGATTAAAGCGATACGTAAACTTGTGCTCATGATTAATGTGTCTCGAGTCTTTGCCTTGGATTTTACACTCAAGTCTCCTGTTTGGCTGTAAGTTAATTCGCCTAATGGTGGAGTTGGTGCTAAGGTTTCCGGACACTGGGGTGTAAACATGACTAGTAAAAAAATGAGCATAGTGCTTTTTGTTTCGGGGCTTGCTGCTTGCTCTGGTCCAGAAGTTAATTATGGACAACAGGTTGATAGCCTATTTGCTGATAGGGACACTGACAGAACGCCAGGTTGTTCTGTTGCAGTAGCTCGAAATGGAGAGATGGTTTTAGAGCGCTCATATGGGATGGCAGAGCTTGAACAAGGGGTTGCCAATACTCCTCAGACCATCTTCGAAGCGGGTTCAGTGTCCAAGCAGTTCACTGCTGCTGCGGTTATTTTGCTTGTGCTTGATGGGAAAGTTTCCCTTGATGACGATGTGCGCCAATACATTCCTGAAGTGCCGGACTACGGCGGTCTGATTACGCTTCGACATATGATGACGCACAGTAGCGGTTTAAGAGATTGGGGCTCTGTTGCAAGTATTTCAGGTTGGGGCCGTGAACAACGGAGCCACAACCATGATCACGTATTGGACATCGTGAGTCGCCAGACTGAACTAAATTTTGAACCTGGAAGCCAGTACTCGTATAGCAACACAGGGTACAACTTGCTTGCGATTGTTGTGACTCGAGTCAGCGGAATGTCTTTCGCAGAATTTTCAAGAACACGGATCTTTGAGCCTTTAGGAATGAATGATACGCAATGGAGAGATGATTTTGAGCGTATTGTTCCAAGAAGAAGTGCTGCATATGACGCTTTGTCGGATGGAAGCTTTAGGATCAACCGGCCGATCGAATACGTGCATGGGAATGGAGGGTTGTTAACTACGGTAGGTGATCTTGTCACATGGACCCAATCCCTTACAGATGCGATCCTCGCTGGACCGGAATTTGTTCGTATGATGCAAGAGCCAGGTAGTTTAAAAAACAGCACTAGCCACTATGCTGGTGGACTCAGGATCGATGAATTCGAAGGTGTTCGGACCATTCGACACAATGGTTCAACTGCAGGATATAGAGCACATTTAGCTCGATACCCTGATCAAGAACTCATAGTAGCTCTACTGTGTAATGTTGATAATGTTTCTACGACAGAAACGGGTGCTGCAATAGCTCGTATCTACTTGGGAAGTGCTTTGAAAGATATCAGTTCTCCAGAGACTGTCGATTTCGATGCAGAGTCTATATCAGATTATCAAGGGCTTTACAGAGACTCGGCTACAGGGTCTTACCTGACTCTGGAGGTTAGAGACGGGATGCTCTATGAAGGGGAAACGCGACTCTATCCAACGGCGGAGAATATATTTCAGTTTAAAGGTACCGAAACCCAGTATGTTTTCACTGGTGTTTCAGACGGAACTCCAAGTTTTCGTGTAGACAGTTGGGAAAACCCAAATAGAAGCTTCGACCGTGTCGAGGCTTGGAATCCGTCTACAACTGAGATGAAAGAGCTTGTCGGTACATACCATAGTGATGATGCGGAAACGACTTTTTTGGTAGCCCTGAATGATACGGAGCTCACAATGTCGCAACGACCGAATTTGACACATGCGCTAACGCCTGTTTATCACGATGCGTTTCAAAGTACCTCTGGTGCAATAGTGCGTTTTCGGAGAAATGAAGCGAAAACAATTAACGCACTATCCCACTTTACAGGCAGAGTTTTCGATATGAGATTTACACGCAAACAAAATTGAGATGATGCTGGTATTGGCTTTTTGGAATAGTTGCCTATAATTGATTATGCACTTTTATATTGCTCTTGCCTTCGTTGGGGCTGCGATAGTTCAAGCGACATCCGAGTCTACGCAGCTTCGTTCCGTTGTATCCGAAACAGCATCATTGCCGCTGCAGTTGTCGGAGATTGATCCTCCTCTGGAGATGGGAATGGTGTCTTCTGTCGCAGCTGACGGTGATGGTTTAATTTATGCCCTTCAGCGCGGGGAGAAAGCGGATCCCATAGTGGTCATGGATTCGAGTGGCAAAGTTGTGCGCTCATGGGGTCGTGGTATGTACGTGATTCCTCACAACATTCGAATCGACCCACAGGGTTATGTCTGGACAGTTGATGCGGGCAGTTCCAGGGTGTATAAGTTCGACCGTTTCGGAAAGAAACTCTTGGAGATTCAAGTGGGGCTTCCTCCCGAAAATCCTCGAGGAGGATTTCATGGTGCGACGGATATTGCATTTGCTTCTTCCGGTTCTTTTTACGTATCCGACGGGTACCAAAATGCCCGTATTTTGAAGTTTGACAGCGAAGGTAAAAAGATTTTGGAATGGGGTTCTTCTGGGACAGGACCTGGTGAATTTAATTTACCCCATGGAATAGCCGTTGGTACCGATGGAACTGTGTATGTTGCAGATAGAGAGAACCTCCGGATTCAGGTTTTTGATCCGGAAGGCCGCTTTCTTCGTAAATGGAATTTACACGGCAAGGTTTTCTCGCTTAAGTCGACGAGTTCTGATGAGCTTTGGGCCGGAATCCAACCACATGATGTTCCAAATGGCTCTGAGGGCTGGTTGATGCAGCTTGATCAGGAAAAGCAGAAGGTGCTGGGGTTAGTCGAAGCTTTTGGTCACTCGATGGAAGTAAGCCCTCGTGGCGCATTGCTTACAGGTCACCGTGATGGCCATGTTCTTATGTTCCAGCCGTAGAGGATACGTCTTGCATTAAATGCAAGTCGTCTAGTTAAACTTTGTTTCTATTGTGAAGATGATTGCTTAATCGCTTCGCGAATCAAAGATACAGTACGGTTAACACGCCACTCCGTCAATTTTGTTCCAATGGCGACCGTTTTTTCTAGGTCTTCGATGCTCACCCCGTTTATGGAAGCTTTACCTGCAGCGACTCGTTGGTCGTAACGCACTGTACCAGGGTTGGCAACCATCTGAAGCGTAGTGATCCAATATGAATCGTGGAAACCTTCGTTTGTTGGCTCGACGATTCCAAACTCTTCTTTCAAGTATGCAATTAGAGCTGCGTTATCGTAGAACTCGCCGATGTGGTGTGCATTTGCATCAGACCATTTTTCGTTTAAGCGCTTGGCTACGGCTGCCATACCGCGTTGATTCCCGCCACTGTCACCAATATAAATAATGTTCTTGAATCCGTGAGTTTTCAGACTTTTTCCAACATCTTCCAACATCGCTTCAAAGGTTTCGTTGCGAACACTAATAGTTCCAGAGTAACGCATGTGGCCCGTCGGCTTTTGGATACCGCCGGCAGGTACGAGTTTAATGAT
>CAZFLB010000042.1:0-14945 GCA_964518945.1 uncultured Acidobacteriota bacterium
AGGTATCTATGGACTTGATATTATCGAAACGTCAGGCACAGTACTACCCGGCATAATAAATTCACACGCTCATCTCGGCTGGGATGGAATTCATGATCTAGCAGGACAAGCGCTACACGACACGCCAGAAGTAAGTGCCTATAAATGCGCTTCAAACATGATAGCCAGTCTTAAGTCCGGAACAACTACAGTTCGGGACTTGGGTATGAACCAAACTGGCTTTTTTGCTAAACAGGCTGTCGAACAAGGTCTTTTTACCGGTCCAAGGCTTCTCATTTGTGGAGAAGCAATCACACAAACTGGAGGGCACACCTACTGGTGTTGCCGAGAAGCTTCGGGAGCAACAGATATGCGCCGTGCCGTAAGAGAACAGGTGATGCGCGGAGCAGACCTCATTAAAATTATGACTTGTCATGACAATATTGAGCTTACCGATGCAGAGCTTGAAGCGGTCATCGACGAAGCTCATTTGCAAAAGCTGCCTATTACTGCCCACGCTACCTTTGATGCAGCGATTGCCAGAGCCGTTAATTTCGGAATCGATGTTATTGAACATGGTGGCAGCATGACAGATAAAACGATAGAAACATTACTTGAAAAAGATACTCCAATAGTCACAACCTTTTCACCATTACTGATGCAATCTCAACCAGAAGTTGCTCGCCAATATAATATTCCGGAGTGGAAGATTAAAGAGAGGCAAGCTGCCGTTGCTGACAAGAACAGATTCGCTGGAATGGTCAAAGCCGCAAAGGCAGGTGTCAGAATGGTATTCGGCACCGATTCCGGTAGCCCCGTTGTGCGTCACGGAACCGTAGTTCCTGAATTAGAGTTTATGGTTTCAATGGGAGTAGTTGAGAACAACCACAAGGCTATTATGAGTGCAACCCGCGAAGCAGCTATTCTCAATAGAATAGACGACAAAGTAGGAAGTCTTGTCGTTGGAAAAGAAGCCGACATAGTCGTGGTTGAAGGGAATCCAGTCAATGATTTAAAAGCACTTTCAAACATTCAAATGGTATTCCTAAAAGGCGCTCGCGTTGCGTAACAGACTTTCTAAACGCACAATCCATGTAGAAGCTAGCATTCGAACGAGAATGTTAGAACTTGCAACGACCTTAGACCAAGTGGTTCCACTAGGTCGAGGCGACCCAGATATTGAAACTCCATCAGTCATCGTGGAAAGAGGAGCGCAGGCACTCAGAGATGGCCACACGCATTACACCGCTCCTGCTGGCATACCTCCTCTCAGAGAAGCGATCTGTAACAAACTTCAACTAGAGAACGGTCTAAATTATGACCCCCGCCAGATCATCGTCACTAACGGCTGTCAGGAAGCAATTCTTATTACTATGCTGAACCTACTAGACCCAGAAGACGAGGTCATTTTACAAGCGCCAAGGTTCAATGCATTTGACCATATGGTAAACCTGGCTGGAGGGCGAGTCGTTTCGGTTATGACAACTGAATCAAATGATTTCTCTCTAAAAGCAAGTGATATTGCCCCTTTAATTACTAATCGAACAAAACTTATAGTCATTGCTAACCCAAACAACCCTACTGGATCTGTCATCCCATCAGCTGAATTGGGAAAAATCTCCCAACTAGCTATCGAACACGACCTATTGGTGCTTTCAGATGAAATCTACGAAAAATTACTGTTTGACGAACGCAAGCACACAAGTCTAGCAAGCTTTGAAAAGATGTATGAGCGAACTATTACCATTAATGGATTCTCTAAAGCTTATGCAATGACCGGCTGGCGAGTCGGATACCTAGCAGCACCTATGTGGTTTGTAGAACCTGCGGTGGAAGTCAAACACGCCATTAGCATCTGCACACCTCCTGCCATGCAGATGGGAGCATTAACCGCCCTACAAAATGGAACTGAAGCGCAACTTCTCATGACTCAAGAGTATGAAAAACGGAGAGACATCATCTTACAGCGCTTGGATAAATTAGGAATTTCCTATGGATACCCAGGTGGTGGCATGTACATCTACGCCAACATATCGAAAACAGGGCTCGACGCCGAAGAATTCTGCTTTGAATTACTAAAACAACAACAGGTAATGATCTTTCCAGGGACTTTGTTTGCAGACGATAATAACAAACATGTGCGTATTACTCTTCTCTCTCCACAAGACACTATCAAGATAGCGTTAGACCGGCTGGAACAGTTCATCGCAAGCCTCTAATCCTGGTTACAATGAGTTCTAGTGAAATCCGCACAGTTCTTGTTGGATTAGGAGTCCGTGGAGAAACGTGGTCGACTGTATGTGCTAATACGGAAAGTATTGCACTGGTAGCTGCCGTTGACAAAAACCCAGCAATGTTGGCAAAACACAAATCTGGTATACCTCTGTACGAAGAATTCGATGACGCACTGGAAGCTACAGACCCAGATGCTGTGATCATTGCTACACCGCCAGAAACTCACTACGAGATTGCGAGCAAAGCGCTTTCTGCAAGCAAACACGTCTTATGCGAAAAACCACTGTCATACAAAATGGGGCAAGTAATCAAGCTAGTCGAACTTGCGGAGAGAAATAACGTCAATCTTTTAGTTGGAATGAACTTTCGTCACCTATCAACTTCACAGATGATTCGAAACTATTCATTAAATCAAATTCTAGGCCCACTCAGTCACGGACAGTTTTCATACCTAAGATATCGCGACGGGAACCGGACTGATCTGAACAAATACCCACTGCAAATGGCCTATCCGATGCTTTTTGAACAGAGCATCCACCACTTTGATCTTCTTCGATATTGCTATAACAAAGAAGTCATATCTCTTGTTGCTGACTCTTTTCGTCCTAGCTGGAGCACCTACGAAAACGACTGTTGTATATCAGTTTTATTTCGCTTTGAGGACAACATCCATGTAAATTATTTAGGGACATGGACCTCGAGCTATAACGGGATGCGTTTTCATTGGAGTAGTGAATTTAGTAACGGAATGTTAGAACAACGTTCTCAGTTTGATAATCTAGTGCGAGTGGACTTCAACCCCGAACTTGGCCTCACTGGGCCCCGCTTCAAATCAATCAAACAAGCAGAGCCTGCTCAGCAGATTGGACTCAAGCCATGTGTACCGTTTATCGATGATAGCCATTACCTACTTCTGGAACTCGTCAATGCAATTCGTAAGATTCGCCCAGCAACCACCACTGGTCGCGACCACCTCTTCAGCTTACTCCTGGTCCAAGCCTGTATCGAATCAACTCAAACTAGACAATGGATCGACGTTGAACAATTGCACAAGAATCTACTACCAACTCATTCGTTATAATGCGCATTCCTCTCTATAATCCACGCGCTGAATACCTAGCATTGAAAGACTCAATTGATAGGGCTTTAAACACAGTACTAGAGAGCGGAGTATACTCGCCTGGTCCTAATGTTGAAGCATTCGAAAAAGAACTAGCTGAATTTTTAAATGTTGAATTCGCTGCCGGTGTAGGTTCTGGGACAGCAGCGTTGGAACTAACACTAAGAGCTTGTCAAATAGGAGCTGAAGACGAGGTCGTCACGGTTCCAAATTCAGACATATCAACAACTGCTGCTATCAGCCATTGCGGCGCACGTGTTGTATTTTGTGACATTGACAATAAGTCATTAGTCATTGATCCAGAAGAGCTTGAGAAAACAATTACACCGCGAACGAAAGCCATACTTCCGGTTCATCTTTTTGGTCAGCCCGCCGACATGAGTGTCATAAAAGAGATCGCAGCTCTACACCACCTGTTCGTAATAGAAGATGCGGCTCTCGCAGTAGGAGCTCGCTATAAGGAAAAGCTAGTTGGATCTCTTGGTGATGCTGGTTGCCTCAGTTTAAACTCTAGAAAAATTCTTAGTGCATTTGGTGACGGTGGAGTAGTCATCACCAACCGGAAAGATATTTTTGATAAAGTGCGATCTTTACGTAATTACGGAAAAAACAATACCTCAATTAATCAGAAATTCCTTGGCGAATCAGAATTCTTATACGAGGGTTTCAATGAACGCCTCGATGAAATTCAAGCAGCAGTGCTCCGAGTCAAACTTAAAACATTACCCAAAATGCTTCAAAAAAGAGCCTCAATCGCTAACCGGTACAACAATGCGTTTCGGTCCTTGCCTATAGCAATTCCAATACCGACTATTAATACTCACCACGCATATCGTGCCTATACCATATTGGTCGACCAAGATAGAGATGCACTCATTCAACATCTATCTAAATCCAACATTGATGTCGCCACGTACTACACCCCTCCTCTACATTTGCAACCTGCATACAAATACTTGGGACACCAACCCGGAGATTTTCCAATTACCGAAAAAGTATCCCAAACAATGTTAAGCATCCCCGTTCATCCCATGATGACAGAGACCGAGGTAAGTTACGTCATCCGCGCTATCACTGATTTCTTCCATGGGACAACTAGTGACTAAAGTTCTTCTCCAAGTCGAAGAATTAAAGACTCGTTTCATTACTCAACAGGGCATTTTAAACGCTGTAAATGGAGTTACTTTTTCACTTAAACACGGAGAAACTTTAGCGCTCGTTGGAGAGAGCGGTAGCGGAAAAACTGTAACGGTTCTTTCTTTATTAAGGCTTCTCCCTAAAACAAAAACTAAGATTTCCGCACAAAAAATCAATTTTGAGGGAGAGGATTTACTCGATCTTAAAGAGGACGATCTACGAACAATTCGAGGAACCAGGATTGGTACTATCTTTCAAAACCCAGTAACATCTCTAAACCCAGTTTTAACAATCGGACGTCAACTAAGTGAAACATTAGAAATCCACCAAGGGGTTTCTTCTAGAGAAGCATGGTCAACCTCTGCCGCATTTCTTGAAGAAGTGGGCATTTCAAACGCAATCAATCACATGAACGATTATCCGCATCAATTTTCTGGTGGAATGTGCCAAAGAGTTATGATTGCAATGGCCCTTATGTCTAGTCCTCAATTACTAATTGCAGACGAGCCAACAACAGCGCTTGATGTAACTACGCAAGCACAAATTATGCAGCTGGTGTCAAATATTCAAGCTTCGAAAAACATGGCAATGATTTGGATTTCACATGACCTCAATGTTGTGTCACATCTCGCAGACCACATAGCTGTAATGTATAGTGGTTTTATTGTTGAGTATGGAAATGCACAAACTCTCCTCACATCGCCTCAACATCCTTACACGCGTAACCTTCTTTCTGCAGCACCAGACCTATCAGGACCAAGAAAAAACCGATTAGACACACTGGGAGGTCAAGCTCCCAACCCACTAACAACATTCCATGGATGTCAATTTGCCGATCGCTGCTCATTTGTCATGGAGAAGTGTCGAACAGAAGCTCCTCAACTGCACTCAATCAATCCAGAGCATCAGCTAGCTTGTTGGTGGGATGTAGACACAAACTGCGAACGCATCTACTAATAATGCGTCCGCTATTGGAAGTCACCGAACTAAAAAAGCATTACCCAATATTTCGTGGTGTTTGGAAAAAACAAATAGCTGTAACTCGTGCGGTTGATGATATTTCATTTCAACTCGCGCGTGGCCAAACTCTCGGACTAGTCGGCGAAAGTGGATGTGGCAAAACTACCGTCGCACGTACAGTTGTACGACTATTGCAACCAACAGCGGGTCAGATTTTTTTCGAAGGTTGCAATATTAATACGTTAAAGAAGAAAGAACTTCGACAATTTCGCACTCGTGTGCAAATGATTTCTCAAGATCCCTATTCATCTCTGAACCCCTTAATGAAAGTAGGCACCTCCATCGTTGAGCCACTGGCAGAAAATACGAAAACGAATCGAAAACAGAAAAAAGAGCTATCTCAAGACATTATGCGAAAAGTCGGTCTAAACCCCTTGCACATTGAACGACTTCCACACGAATTTTCTGGAGGACAGCGCCAGCGTATCGGTATTGGAAGAGCTATCTCACTAAAACCCAAGCTCATCGTTTGCGACGAGCCCCTGTCGGCATTGGACCTTTCAATCCAAGCCCAAATCGTAAATCTGCTTCGGGAGATTCAGGAACAACTAAACTTATCGTACCTCTTCATCTCACATGATCTGGCCATGGTTCGGCACTCTTGTGATTCAGTAGCTGTAATGTACTTAGGCAAGATTGTCGAGATGGCAACGACGGTTCAATTATTTAGTGCTCCGCAACACCCCTATACACAAGCATTGCTTGCTGCCACACCAAAGATCAATACTAAAAAATTAGGAAAATACCAATATCGTGGACTTTCTGGAGAGATTCCAAGCTCTAGCCAAACACCGAGCGGGTGTACTTTCCATCCACGCTGCCCTTATGCGGAAACACGTTGCAAAAACGAGTCGCCAAAGCTTGTCAGCATTTCAAAGAATAGAAAAGTTGCCTGCCATCTAGTCTAAGAACCTTCTGTTGCAGTCCACTCATGATAAAACTGAGCTAACTATATTGAGTCATGTAAACAATCCTATTTAAAATGACACGCCTGCCAATATCATCTGCCTTGCAAAACTCTCCATATTTTCTCTGGCGTAAATGGCATATCAATTTTAATTTTTCCATAATCAGAAAGGGCGTCTAAGACAGCATTTGCAACTGAGGGTGTCGAACCAATCGTTGCAGCCTCTCCAATACCTTTAACCCCAAGTAGATTATGGGGAGTTGCTGTTTCAGTTCGATGAGTTTCATACGAAGGCAATAGATTAGCTTTCGGCATTGGATATTCCATCAAATTTCCAGTAGTCAAGTTCCCAGATTCGTCGTAAACAGCCCGTTCCCATAGAGCTTGTCCCAACCCTTGAGCTAGCCCACCGTGAACTTGACCTTCAACCAGCAACGGGTTCAATACCTTGCCACAGTCATCGACTGTTACAAGACGTAAAACCGAAATCTCACCAGTATCTGGATCAATCTCAACAACTGAAGCATGTGCACCAAAGGGAAAAGTCTCTCCTGCTGGTTTGAACTCACTTCCTTTCTGTAGTTTACCTTGTAGGTGCTCTGGTAAATGCTCCTGATTTCCAAAAGCTGCAACCTCAGTCCAAGTTACAGCACGGCTACGCATACCAACCACATGAAATTCACCATCTTCTACTCGAACATCCTCGAATGCGGCTTCTAGAAGATGAGCTGCTATGGATTGAGCACCGTCTTTGACAACCTGAGCACTTTCCATGACGGCCATTCCCCCAACCGCAGCACTCCGACTACCCATAGTACCGATACCCCGGGGCACAACATCCGTATCGTTGAATAAAACTTCTATATTCTCAATAGGTATTTGGAGAACATCAGCTGCGATTTGAGACCAACTCGTAGCATGACCTTGGCCATGAGGCGATGTGCCACTTAGCACGCGGACACTACCGTCAGCCCTAACCCGTACCGTACCGTGCTCCCATGGCCCAAAGCCACAGAGCTCCACATAGCAAGTCACCCCGACCCCTAGCAATGGCGTTGATTTTTCCTTCAGCGATCGACGACGTTTTTGTTCCAAACGTACTTCCGCGTAGTCAACCAACTCCAACACTTTGTCAAGAGCAACCTTATAATTACCACTGTCGTACGTGAGACCAGTCTTCGTTCTATAGGGGAATTTCTCGGGAGGAATAAAATTTCTTCGACGTAGCTCTGTGGGGTCCATACTTAGTTCTTTTGCCAAAACATCAACAGCACGTTCAAGAAAATACATCGCCTCAGGGCGTCCAGCTCCCCGATAAGGCTCATTCCACACCTTATTTGTAAAAACACCCTTCGCCTGTACTCGCACGTTCCGTATATCGTAAACACCTGACATCATCATGCCCGTATAAGGAGGAATAATAGGAGTCACTCTGGTGAAGTATGCGCCACAGTCCATCATTAAATCTAAATCCACAGCTAATATTCGCCCGCTGGAATCAGCAGCAAGGCGGACAGTTCCATGCTGATCACGACCATGGCTAGTTGAAATATAATCCTCACTGCGTGTAGCAATCCAGCGGACCGGGCGACCGATCTTCCGAGCTACCCATGGAGCAAGCACTTCTTCACCATAAACGTTGCACTTAGCGCCAAACCCACCTCCTACTTCAGGCGCAATAACTCGAACTCTCTTCTTTGGAACACCTAGAATACCAGCAATTAATCCGCGTAACTGGTGAGGATACTGAGTGCTAGACCATACGGTAAATCCCGCCTGTTCTTCATATTTTGCTGCAGTGGCTCTCGGCTCCATTGCGTTCGGTATTACCCTCTGCACATGTGTGCGAAGTTCCACGCTCACTGCAGACCGATCAAAAGCACTGTCTACATCACCATTATCTAGACTCCAAAGAAATCCGATATTGTCAGGACAATCATCGTGTAGCTTTTCCGTCGAACTCTCCATCGCTGTAAATGGGTCTGTTACCACATCCATCGGCTCATAACTAACATCCACAGCATCCACTGCGTCAGCGGCGATATATGCACTCTCAGCAACAACTACCGCAACAGGGTCTCCGACATGACGTACTCGTCCATCTGCCAGAGGAAATCTCTGTTGCTCGTACTTCTTTTTGAATGTACCGCTAATAACATCCCAGACAACTGGTAACGGTTTCGCCAAAGATGGGTTAATATCAGAAGCAGTATAAATTCCAACGACCCCTGATATTGAAATCGCTTTAGATATATCGACTCCTTTTACTTTAGCATGAGCATACGGACTTCTAACTAAGGCCATCGTAACTACTTTCGGAAGGCAGATATCCGCAACGTAAGTTCCCTGTCCGGTGATAAGAGCTGGGTCCTCTCTCCTACGAACCTTGGCACCAATAAACTTAGGAATGGATTTTGACATTGTTGTTCACCCTAAAATACATAGTATCGTCTAATATAAGTATGGAAGAATAAGAATTATTAAATTGTCTTCTAATCAATTATTTCAGTTTTTCAACTTTTGTTTGCAGTATGTTGCCGCAAACTCTAACAACTAACTCCCGTGCGCCTCGCATTAGTTATTTACGGTAGCCTCGACCAAGTTTCTGGAGGCAACCTGTACGACAAGATCCTCGTTAATCACTTAGAAGATCGTGATCACGAGGTCACTATTCTTTCACTTCCACACGGATGCTATGCTTACCACCTAGCTCAAAATTTCTCTTGGCAATTTTACCGTCAGATCGAGAACTTGTCATTTGACGTGTTGCTCCAAGACGAACTCGTCCATCCGTCGTTGTCCCAATTCAACCGGTTCATAAAAAGAAAGCGCAACTGTCAGATCGTCTCAATCGTCCACCACTTGCGAACGAACGAAGAGTACCCAACCTGGCAAAACAACCTCTACCGATATGTAGAAAAAAAATATCTCGAATCAGTTGATGCATTTATATTCAACAGCGAGACCACAAAAGAGTCTGTCGCAAACCTTATTGATACAAACATCCACAGCATTGTTGCAACTCCTGGAGGCGATCGCTTGTCCCCCAGGATTGACAGAACGCAAGTAGTTAGACGCATAAATCAAACAGGTCCTCGGAGATTGCTCTTTGTCGGCAACCTTATACCGAGAAAAGGACTGGACCTGCTTATCGGTGCCCTTACCAATCTCAGAGAACATGAGTGGCACCTAGATGTCGTTGGCAACCGTGCCTTGGATGTAGGTTATGTTCGTAAGATTGAAATGCAGCTAGCTAAGCTGAACCTCCACTCCCGTGTCACCCTACATGGGAGTCTGAGTGGTAAAAAACTTGCTTCCTTTTACCAAAGTAGTCATGTGTTTGTTATGCCATCACTGTACGAAGGATTCGGGATAGTTTATTTAGAAGCAATGGCTTTCGGACTTCCAGTTATAGCCTGCACAAACGGTGCAGTTGATGAAATCGTTCAAAATGAATCAACAGGACTACTTATTGAGACACGCGACAAAGATAAATTGGCGACATCTCTACGACGGTTGATAAAGGATAGAGAATTCTTATCCCAACTAAGCCTTAAAGCTTACGATGCCTTCGATAATCATTCGACGTGGGAACAGTCGATGACATCGGTTGAGACTTTCTTAATGGGATTAGAACATGCATCCCCCACCAAAGACCAACAGTAGCAATAAGTACGTCACGTAAACGAATTATCATACTGACCCCGAAGCCTACGGCTGAAGACAATCCCATTACTCGAGCAGCTAGCACTTGACCAGCTGCCAGACTTCCCAGTGCACCTGGAACGAAAAACATATACGATGCCCTTGCTGCCACAAAACCTAGCATTACTTGCTCAAAACTAAGTGAGTAGCCCAAAAAAAACACACAAAGCCAGTATTCTCCTAACATCAAGCTCACACTTAAAAACGACACAATAACTGAAAGTACCAAATAGCGCGGGCTCTCTCGACAAAAGCGACCAGCCAAGAGTTCACTAGAACGTACTATATCTTTTGCCCAAATCAGAGCAATAGGCGTAAAACCTAAAGCAAGGCTAAAAAGATAAATTATCGGCAACACAATAAACATAACAACCCACAGAACACCGTTAATCTTTCCAGCAACCAGTGCAAGCGTAACAAGAATCAAGTTAATGACGACATCAAACAATCTATCCAAACCTACCGAAGCAATAGCAACATCTCTTGGGACTCCGTGGCGCTTCTCAACGAGAATAACCTGAGCTGGTTCTCCACCAATTTGTGGTCCGGGAGTGAAGTAAGCAAAACCGAAACCAGAAAGTCTGTACATTGCTGCAGGCAGCACTCCGATAGGGAATTTCAACCCACGAAGAATAAAGTGCCACCGCAATCCGAAAACAACTAATGCAACTACGTTAACTACTAACAAGACAACCCCAGCGAACAGGTCCAGTTCCTTTACCACATCCCATACCTCTTGAAGAGATACTCTACCGATCGCCCACACAAATACGGCAAGAGCTAGGCACCACAGGATGGGACGCAGTAACCACCTCACGTGCGAGGATATCTTATTAGGCTTTTTGTGATACAAACATCCAGTCTCGAAAGAACATACTAAGAGTTATTCCAAAAAAACATGGTGAAATTAGTATCGAAAAAGAAGATGGGACTTCAGGCCAAAGCACAACACTGAGAAAGCCCATCTGCAAACCGGCAAGCATACGCCTAAGTTTACTTTCGTCCAAGTCCCTAATCGGCTTCCCTAAACGTCTTCGCCACTGTATAGCCCCCACAAATAAATAACGAAGTATTCCAACGGCCAAATACCAAAGTGGAAGCTTTCCAAAGTTTACTGCGACAACGATAGCGACTAAGATACCCACGCTGTCTAGTGCCATATCCATCTGCTCTCCCAACAGCGTTGATCTATGAAGATTTCGCGCGAGTTTTCCATCCAGATAATCAAGCATCGACGCCATTGAGTAAGCCACAGCTGGGAAATAGACCCAAGGTCTTGGTGGTATCGGCAGAAAGATAAAGCCTGCTATTACAGCCAACAACGCCCCCCTGCCCAACGTAATCACGGTAGGCCAACCAATCGAATCCAGGATAATCACATCCTCTTTTCTATAGTTAACTGCAAGCCCTCGCCACAGACACCAAAAACAATAACTCCAAACTCCCAACGCACCAAAAAGCCATTGCGGTTGATTGATTCCAAAACTAGTGATGCCAATGAACCCGATTACTCCAATAACCAGGGCTTGACCTCTCAAAGACACTAAAGACAAGTCCTCTACTGGCTGTAAGCATCCCGAGAACTGGATTGTTGACTAGGACAATCTCTTTGAATGTCTAAAAATCGCTCAGGGAAATCAGCCATCCGCATAGAATTATTGTCTAGCGGAATCAATCCCGATGTAAAACCTAAAAGTTCGAAACGATTAACAAGTTCAGAACGTTTGCTTAAAACATGAATCGGAACTTCCCAGCTATCATTATCATGCGTAACAAGTTTTGGAGGCTGGTGGTCTCCGACAACTATTATCAAACTATTTTCAGGCACGTAAGAGAGTAAGAACCCTTCGAGAACATCAAACTCATAACGAAATGCTTCGATGTACCATGATGAAAGTTCTCTAAGATCTCGATACGCATCATGTGCTACCGACTTTAAACTAGTTTCAAAAGCAGTTCCTGTATCAAATCGCGTCCAATCCATAATGTATTCAGGGACTGGGAAGTATGGAATGTGACTCATAATAAGAGAAAACTTAGCAAACAATGGAGCGGGGGCATCTCGAATCTCCTCTAAGTAGATCCGGTAAAGCGTAAATTGATCTGGAATTCTCCACCATCCCATAGAAGGGCCATCATAATTAATATCATCTGATGTATAGATTCGATCGAAACCATAAAACTCTCCATCTGGCCAGAACCATTTAATGCCTGGTTCAACACCTATCGTACGATAACCCTCTTGTCCAAACTTCGAAACAAGTGTCTGTCTGTTCGAAGCTATTAGTGAGTTGTAGATATGCTGAGATTTCACATCTACTCCACTCAAAAATGAAGCATGTGCTCGCCAAGAACCGCCTCCGAACGTTGGAGATTTTATCTTTGACGATCGAACACTATAGCCAGCATTGTAAAGGGCTTTCTCTAGCGAGCGATATTCTGGCTCAAACTTCCTGAAATGGTGCTCATCCTCTATGATTGTAACCCCATAAGACTCCAAGAAAATTAAGAATACATTTGCTCCTCTAAGACACTCCAAGCTGATTTCATTGTGCTTAACAGTCCACTCAGCATTCAGAATCACTGCCGACTCTGTCTTATCAAAGCTCAAATTCCTATATTGTCGAAATACAATTTCACTGGTCGTCTTAGAAAAAATACTCCCATTCGAAACACTGAAAAACAATCCAATGAAAATGACGAAAAAACAAACTACTACCTTTTGCAAGTTGTGTTCGCGCAGCGTTCGTTCCCAAAACAATAGCGCCCACCAATTAATTCCATAAATCACACCTGTCACCAAAAGTATTAATGAGACCACACCAACAATCATTTCCCATGAAACAGCAGTCGAAAACATGGCGAGAACCCGATGAATATGAGGAAAATCGCCGTACAAATCGAAGCTCCTGCCTAGAACACCGAGAGCAGTAACATCAAAGTACCGTACCAATACTGCTAGCAACAATAGCACTGCGACACTGCCCCTTAACCAACGTGAAATCCGAACCCCAATAGCGCCAATTCCCGCTACAACGGATAGAAGGACAACTGACTCTATAGATATCTTCAGTGGCAACCGCAGAGCTAAAGTAGAAGGAATGTTCTCAAAAGAGAACAAACAATTGAAATACAGAAAACAAAATATTAGGGCGATTCCGGCCTTCATGATTTAGTCTATTGCCTGTGTGCCTCTAACTCAATAATGAGTTCGACAGTGTCTCCAACAAGCCCATCACCAATACCATAGTTCATACCAAAATCACTGCGCTCAAAGCTACCACGCAATGAAAAACCAGCAACATAAGGGGACCCAGACAATGGAGATAGTCCACTCTTATTCCACGTAACAGTTAAAGTCAACGGCTTGCTAACACCCAGAATAGTTAAGGTGCCCGTCAAGTAACCTTTTCTTTTTTTTAGAATGGTCCGATCAGATTCAAAAACAATATTTGGATAGACTTTCACAGACAGAAAGTCCTCGCTTCGTAGGTGCCGATCACGAGCATCAATTCCTGTGAAAATACTATCAGCTTTGATAACAACACGAACATCACTTACCAAAGCACTCTCTTCATTAAATGAAAAGCTAGCTTCAGCTACGCGAAACATACCAAAGACCTTCGCAAAGCCAACATGTTCGACAAGAAATCCGACCGTAAAGTGCTCTGGGTCAACATCATAGCGATCGGACGCAGCATAACCCGCACAACTCACGGCAAGTAAAAGAACTATCACGTGTCGCATATCTATAAGACTAATCTATACTTTTTCCCAAACTCGGTAACGATACTTGATCAATCCTCTCTTTAGACATTTACGAAGAGCATGCCCACCAGATAAACTCTTCCACCTGATGGACGTACCACACCAAGGTTTACTTAACGACACAAAAAGCCCGATCAGTAGATCTCGCATACGATCCAGCTCAAGCAAAGGTGTCCAGTCTCTGTCTTCCACGAGTTTCAATCCGTAAGACACAGCGATTTCATCTAAAACTTCTGCGCAACGCAAAGAGCTCGCATGCCATCCTTCCTGAAATGATTCAACAAGGGGTTGTCGACTATCCTCAACTAAAAAATCATCGCAAATGGCAAGTCTCCCCAATGGACGTAATGATTGAGATATATTTCGGAAAAATTCTTTCGGGTCCATGCCTTGTACAAATGACTCAATACCGAATGCAAAGTCGATGTTCTCAGGAAGTAACTCAGTGCAAAAATCCAGTTCATGTATAGAGGCTCGACACCCCAAACGATCACGAGCAAGCTGAGCGTGCGTTGTGCTATTCGTTACAGCAAAACCTTCAGCACGTAAACCATCAAGTATGTATTCGAGACCCACACCCGTCCCGCAACCTAGATCGAGGACCCTTTTTGCGTTGATTTGGGTAGCTTGGTCTCTCAGAACCTTATGAATAAAATGGAACGCGTCCGATCGAGTCTTGACGCCCAAACCCCAAACCGCACGATGAATAGAGCCAGTTGCTCCACCCTGACCATATGCAAGGAATTGTGCCGTATTATTGTCATAGTAACGTGCAACCTCTTCACTGCTATACACAACAACTTACTTGTTTTCTGATAACTTTTTGACGACTCCTTGCGAATAGGCAAACATTTGCCTTCCAGACTCGCACTCCGTTGCAACCCACTCTAAGTTTTGAAAAGCCTTGGGCGAACCATTTTTTCTAATCTGTTCTAAATAAGGCGCGATTTTCGCAAAGAAAAATAGTCCTTCTCCATTAGTTTCTGCCAAATAGTTAGCGTTAACAATACCATTTCGGGCTAAACCAAACACAACCTCCCAATATCCACTAAAAAGTCGCCAAGACTGATTCAA
>CAZFLB010000043.1:0-4871 GCA_964518945.1 uncultured Acidobacteriota bacterium
ATGTTGGAATTCTTGTCGCTTCACTCCTTGTGGTGTTTTCGAACTTAGTTGCATCAGCGCCATCTCTTCCTTTTTTCCATTCTCTTCAGACAGCTGCATTTCAAGTTGTCACAATGCTTACAGGTACAGGCTTTGTGACTATTGACTACGATGGGTGGCCGGAAGTATCAAAAATGATCTTATTTTTCCTAATGTTTACTGGCGGATGTGCTGGCTCTACGAGCGGGTCGGTCAAAATTGTTCGTCTACTCATTATTTTCAAGAAGATCACAGTGGATCTTAAGCGAATACTACAGCCACATGCGTTACTTCCTGTTCGTATGGGGAAAAGACCTATTCCCGATGATGTTGTTTCTGCAGTCACTACGTTTTTTGTTCTGTTTATCCTATTGTTTATAACCGGCGGCTTTGTATTAACAGTTCAGGGAGTAGATCCCATAACATCTTTTTCGGCGTCGGCAGCATGTTTGGCAAATGTCGGGCCTGGGTTTGGAGCTGTTGGGCCATCGACTACTTACTCAGCTCTTCCGATAATGTCTAAAGTAGTGCTTATTATGTTGATGATTTTAGGAAGACTCGAACTCTATACAGTGATGGCTATCTTTTTCACCCGTCGCGTAATCTAGTTAATAATTGGAAGTCAATAGTTTTGGTGGTCGCCACCTTTTAGTTGGAGTAGTAGGTTTTTTTTGCAGAGGGCTTTTAAAAAGCAGTAAAAGTTCTTTTCGTAAAAGTCTTTCGCTATCGTAGAATCAGCTTTTGAATACCTAATTAGGAGTTTCTATGAACAAAGAAGGAAAAAAAACTGAAATCGATGCGTTTTTGAAGGAAGAACGGCGGTTTCCGCCTTCACCTCGATTTCAAGCAGAAGCCTATATCAAAGATGAAACACTTTATGAAGAGGCTGATAAGGATTACAAGCAATTCTGGGCTCGTATGGCGGCTGAACTTGAGTGGATTGAGCCTTGGAGTGAGGTTTTGATGTGGGAACCGCCAAATGCAAAGTGGTTTGTTGGGGGTAAGCTCAACGTTAGTGTCAACTGTCTAGATCGACACATCAGAACAGCTAAACGTAATAAGGCTGCTTTAGTCTGGGAGGGAGAGCCGGGAGATAAGAGGACTCTTACATATTGGGATCTGTACCGAGAAGTGAATCGTTTTGCAAACGTTTTAAAAAAATTTGGTGTTTCTAAAGGTGATCGTGTTGCTATCTATCTTCCTATGATTCCCGAGTTGCCGATTGCAATGCTCGCCTGTACGCGTATTGGGGCCGTTCACAGTGTTGTATTTGGAGGTTTCAGTGCAGATGCTCTGCGAGATCGAATTAATGATGCAGAAGCAAAGCTTGTAATTACTGCTGACGGCGGTTACCGGCGTGGTAGTGTTGTTCCGCTTAAGAATTTTGTCGACGATGCGATTACAGAAACCCCTAGTGTAGAAAACGTTGTCGTTGTAAACCGCGGGAATTTTGAAGTTAAGTTTGAAGAGAGACGAGATCATTGGTGGCATGATCTTGTGGCTGAGGTCAGTCCATTTTGTGAACCGGAGCCTATGGATGCTGAGGATATGCTCTATATTCTCTATACGTCCGGTACGACAGGTAAGCCGAAGGGGATTGTCCATACTACAGGCGGTTATCTCACGCAGGTTACAGCAACGACAAAGTATGTCTTTGATCTGAAAGATGATGATGTTTGGTGGGCGGCAGCTGATATTGGCTGGGTGACCGGACATAGCTATATCGTTTATGGGCCACTCGCGCTTGGAGTTACCGGAGTTATGTATGAGGGTTCTCCGGATTTTCCTGACAAGGGAAGGTTTTGGTCGATAATAGAAAAATATGGTGTGACTTGCTTTTACACAGCACCTACCGCGATTCGTGCCTTCATGAAGTGGGGCAACGAATGGCCAGAAAAGTTTGATCTATCTTCATTGCGACTTCTTGGAACTGTTGGTGAGCCAATCAATCCTGAAGCTTGGGTTTGGTACTACCAGTACATCGGAGGAGAGCGTTGCCCAGTTGTAGATACTTGGTGGCAAACTGAAACGGGTGCAATTATGTGCTCGCCACTTCCGGGCGTGACGACCCTAAAGCCTGGTTCAACGACGAAGCCATTTCCGGGTATTGAAATGGATGTTGTCAATAGTGCTGGTGAGACGGTAGATGTTGGTGGGGGCTTGCTTGCTATAAAACGGCCATGGCCTTCTATGTTACGGGGGATCTATGGTGATCCTGAACGGTATTTAGAAACTTATTGGAGTAAATGGTCTGAGGATATTTATTTCCCAGGTGATGGCGCCAAGCGAGATGAGGACGGTTATTATTGGGTGCTGGGTCGTGTCGATGACGTGTTGAATGTTTCGGGACATCGGATAGGTACGATGGAAATCGAAAGCGCACTTGTTGATTTTTCCGATGTTGCAGAGGCTGCGGTTGTTGGAAGGGCCCACGATATTAAAGGGCAGGCTGTTGCTGCATTTGTTACTTTAAAGGAAGGTAGGGAGGTGACAACTTCACTGGTCGATGATTTAAAACAACATGTTGTTAAGAAAATTGGTGCCATCGCTCGTCCGGATGAGATTATTCTTACAGCGGACCTTCCTAAGACAAGATCCGGTAAGATCATGCGACGTCTTCTTCGAGATATCGCAGAGGGAAAAGCATTGGGCGATACAACAACACTTTCGGACGCGGCAGTCGTAGAAAGGCTAAAGGAAAAATATGCTGATGAGGCTGAATAGATGACAAAAATTGTTATCTCGTCTAAACCATTAAATAAAATCACTACTGATCTTGTTGTAGCGGTGGATGACTCAAAAGAGGCATTGTTTCAATCTGATAATGACTCAGAATTGTCTAAAAAATTATCAAGTGCGATAAGAGCGTTTCGTAATGGAAATTGTAGGAAGGAATTTCTACATCACTTCGATAACAATAATTCTGCTAAAGCTCTCCTTGTGTTTTCGTCCAGTTCTCATAGGGCCCACGATTTATTAGAGTCCATTAAAATTTTTGCAGCGCGCTCTTTGAGTGTTGCTTCTGACTACGGTTACTCGCGAGTCACGTTTCTGTTAAATGGTGATAAGGGTATTAATTTTGTTGGTGCTGTAACCGAAGGTTTTGTTCTAGGTGATTATCGGTTCGATAAGTATTTGAGAGAAAAATCAGCCACCAAGATTAAAGTAGAACTTGTATGTAAAGAGCGGGTACGCAGAAAAGCGAATAGAGACCTGAAACGAGCCCAAATTATAAGTAATGAAGTAAACCGTGCTCGTGATTTAGTCAATGAACCAGGAGATCAGGTTTATCCAAGTACTTTGGCGCGCTTCGCAAGAAAAATTGCGAAAGATCGCAATCTGGGTATTGCAGTGATTAGGGGAGCACGGCTTGAAAAGCAGCGTTATAACGGATTGGTGGCTGTAGGAAAGGGCAGTGTTTACCCACCGTGCCTGATCGTACTGCGATATCGCCCCGGAAAAGGGTCTAAGCGTCATCTCGCACTCGTTGGTAAAGGTATTACATTTGATACAGGAGGAATTTCCATTAAACCCTCAGAGGAGATGTGGACAATGAAGGGCGATATGGCTGGTGCTGCTGCAGTTCTTGGTGCGATGTCTGCTATCGCACAACTGAGGCCTAGCATTTCAGTAACCGGTATCATTGCTGCTGCCGAGAATTTTCCAGGCCCAGATGCTCAGAGGCCCGGCGATATTTTCGTAGCCAAGAATGGAAAGTCGATCATGGTAGACAACACCGATGCAGAAGGTCGACTTGTTTTGACTGATGCGCTTGCCCGAGCTGGAGAGGAGAAGGCTACACACATTGTTGATGCAGCTACATTGACCGGGTCGGTTGTCCGGGCTTTAGGGACGTCCGTAGCTGGCATAATGGGTACTGATAGCGATCTTGTTAAGTTAGTTATTGATGCGGGTAAACGGCATGGTGAAATATATTGGGAACTGCCGTTGGTTGAAGAATATCGCGCTCAACTCAAAACTCCTTATGCTGATTTGAACAACATTGGTGGTAAATATGCCGGAGCTATCACGGCGGGATTGTTTCTGTCTGAGTTTGTTCCTTCGGGTGCCTCGTGGGTGCATTTAGATATTGCTGGTCCATTTATTATCGATAAGAAGTGGAAGTATTATTCCGAAGGTGCGACGGGGTTTGGAGTGAAAACATTTGTTGAACTAGCGGAATTGCTCTGATTCCGGTCAAGTTTCAGTCGTAGACCAGTTTTCCGCGTTGATGTAAAGCTATAAGCATTTCAACTACAGTCCCGTAGCTTTTGATGCCTTCTGCTACTTGCATCGTTTGCAAGTAGCGATCATTTGTTGCTTGTGCGACTGTACGAGCTGGTCCTTCGTAATGGCTCCAGAATTCTCTAATGGCCGCTAAATCATTGATTGGGCCTCTGCCCATCAGATTGTGTATCTTGCTGATCTCTTCGTATGAAAAATGACGAGATGATTCTGCTAACAGATGTTGGGTTGCAAACAGGTAGGCGGAATAACGCATGTACAAAGGGCTGTCCTTGTTGGAACACGCGAGAAATGCAACAAAATTAGCTTCTCCCTCGTCCGTTATTCCACGTTGGTGAGCTTTTTCGTGTGCTAGCGCGATCGGAATAGCTACATCGGGTTGGTGTACATTGATTAATGGCTCACTTGTGAAGGGAAAGTACAACCCTGCAATGCCTAGGTATGATAGGAGTATCGAGTTTTTTACAGGTTTTGCTGGCGTCGGTTGAAAATCGATAGCTTTCCCAAGTATCTCCAACCGTTGATATGCTTTTTCGACCTCCATTTCAAGCATTCTAAAAGAGTGAGGGAGTTTTGTGGGAGTGTGTTGAAAGTGCAGCGCCTTGAAT
>CAZFLB010000044.1:0-14585 GCA_964518945.1 uncultured Acidobacteriota bacterium
GTTCTTTGAGTCTCCTAGCGTTGCCAGTGAGTGTGATGCGCATTACGGACGCATATGTCGCCTTACACTGGTCGTCGAAACTGTTTGTCGTTGTACCAATGCTGACGGGGTTAGGGGCCGTTATTCTTCAAAACACGATTGCTAGGCGCGCCGTGTGGGTCTTTGCATTGGCATTAACGGTTCGGTCGGGGTTGCTGTTCCATCCGTCCTACTATTTTATGGATGTCGACATACATCGCCGGGTTGCAGAGGTAGCGTCTCAACAAGGGCCAACCGAGCTGTGGTCTCGTATGGACTACTACCAGCAAAAATATGACTTAGGTCGTGCTAACGTTGAAGGTCGATTTCGACCTCTGCCCTATCCTCCAATGTTTCACAGCCTCGCAGGTTTAGTAAGCTCTCTAAGCCGTTCGACATCGATAGAAGATGTCAACAAGTGGTTAGGAGTCACGAGTCAGGGTTTCGTAGTGCTGTTGCTGATGCTACTAGCCAACCATTTAGTCCCAAGAGGGCCAACATCCGTCCTTGTTGGTTTATTGGCTACCTTTTTCCCGGAAGACATCTTTGAGTTGCTGAGAGCCTCTTATCCGGCTCTTCTAGGTCATGCAATGGACCTTTCATTGATTACGTTGTTGTTTTTACGTTGGCAACTTCTTCGTACCATTAGTGGAGTGTCTCTGTTTGCCTTGGGGCTGGGTTTATGTCTGCTGACTTATAATGCTAGTCCCGTTCACTTCGGTGTGTTTCTTCCATTGCTGCTGGTTACATTGTCTATGAAACCAAGGACTTCGGGAAGGATTGGGCTTCTAGTCGGAAGTCTAGGCGGCGGTCTTTTGTCGCTCCCTTACTACGGTAATTACTTCCAAGATCTGGCGTCTAGTTTATTTGTTAAGAATTCGGCGGCGGTTTCTACAGAGTTTGCATATCGTTTCCTGGTCGGTTTTGGTGGATGGGAAGATTTCGGACCGTTTTACCTAGTGCTCGGGGGGATTGGTATTGGACTCATTCTCAAGCAAGGTTGGCGTAGCTCACCCGCTCGATTGTTAGCCGCGTGGGCCGGATACGCATTCGTTATTTCGATACCAGCATTTCTGATGCCGGATCCGTTTTACTATTTCCGACGCCTATATTTTGTCTATCCACTGTTTCCATTGCTTGCAGCGTATGTTGTTGGAAGACGGAAGTCTCTAGCTATCGCGTCCACTGTAATCCTTTTGATGTGGAGTCTCTATAGGTTTTCGGTATTTATTAAACCTTTCTTTGTAACTCATACTGGGAGCTTAGCTCTTAGTTGAGGATGGTAGATCGTTGCTGGGCTATTGACTGAGTATGATGTTAGACATATAAGATATGACCTCGTCGTCAATTCCAAAATATCCATGAGGTGATTTTGGTCCGCAAGGTTGCGACATCGTTGGGGAGCCACCCGTGAACACTTTTTGGGATATCGGGCTTGCATAAGTTAGCGCGGAAGCTATTGTAGGTACAGCTACTGCAGGCGTTCCGGGGCAAGCGTCATCTTGGTGGCCCACGATCAGCGCTGGCATCGCAATTTGAGAGAGCTCCATATCAAGAATTCCGTTGGGTAACGGGCCGCCGGTAGGCGCTGTGGATGCTGAACAAATTGCAAAACCGTCTACAGAACTATTAAGACGTATAGCAGAGTTGGTTGCAGAATAGGTGCCTAGGCTCATGCCTACCACCCATACCGGTAAGGATGCCCTGTTGTCGACCCAGGCAACAACCCCGGCAACGTCTTGGCTTTGCTCGAGGCTAATTCGGTAGCTCAGCTCAACCCCGGAAGGAAAATCCGAGGGTGGTCCGACTAGAACTACGAGAAGACCTTGAGCAGCAAATGCATCTGCATTTCGTGCAAGAAATCCCTGGCTGTCAATAACGGGGTTATTCGCACTACCGGTTACTCCAATACCGCCGTCACCACCTTCGAGCAGGATTACGGCTGCAATCGCCGGCGTGATCGGTGCGATTATTACACTTTCTAAAGTTATTCCTGGGCGAGTCGATTCAATGTCAACAATGGAACGCGATCCGTTTTCGATTGTGGAGGTTGCTCCTGTACTGGTTGATCTCGTGGGCGCGCTTCCCGCTCCGCCAGAGGGGGTCTCCGTAGAAAAGGGTGTCGAAGCAGTAGTTCCAGAACTTGTCCCACAGCTGGCGACAATTACTGGGGATATTCCAAATACGCAGAACACCAATAAGTATTTCAAAGGTAAGAGCTCATCCCTCTGCTCCTGTCTTTGGTTCACGTTCGCCGTAGTAAACACAACCCGTTGTACAGGTTTCACGCACAATGATTTTGTACAGCATTGGTACAGATGAGTCGAGTTCATTCCAAATCCAACGAGCTAGGTTTTCGCTTGTAGGGTTGGAAAGCCCTTCGATTTCGTTTAAGTACTGGTGATCAAGCTTGGCGTGAATAGGCGTAAACGCAGATTCAAGATCTGCGAAATCCAGCACCCACCCACTGTCATAACTGATGTCCCCTCTTACATGCACTTCGCCCCGAAAAGAATGCCCATGCAGGCGGCTGCACTTGTGTTCAGCAGGCACATTAGGAAGGCGATGAGCAGCTTCGAAACTAAATTCTCTGTAGACATCCATAGGTTAACTCATTTTAAACTTCGTCATTCTGTTTTGACACAAGCACGATTAAGGAACTCCCAAATATTTATGCGTTTGAAGGCTTAGTTTCCATTTTGGATGGGCTAAGCAGTATTCGAGTGCAGCTTTTGTATTCTCATTGCGTTTATTGTTGTCGAGAGGTTGAAGTGAAAAATGATGAAAATCCAAGTGTTCAAAACGACGCGGGTCCATGCCAATTTGTGGAAACACCAGTTTTAACTCATTGCCCGTATGGACAATCAGTTTTGCGCTGCCTTTAGGGCTCACACACGTCCAGTCGACACCACGTGGTATCGCTAGTGTTCCATTTGTCTCGATCGCCAGCTCAAATCCGTTCTTGTGAAATGCGTCAATCAATTTTTCATCGAGTTGGAGAAGAGGCTCTCCCCCAGTGCAAACGACGAAGGGTTGGGCCTCGGAAGTTTTGCACCATGTGTCGAGTGCCTTAGTCGCCAAGGAATGAGCTGAATCGAACTGTCCCCCACCAACACCATCCGTGCCGACGAAATCGGTGTCACACCATGCGGAACAGCCGCCTGGCCCTTTTGTGCGATCATTGTCTAGTCCTGACCACAAATTGCAACCCGAAAAACGAACAAATACCGCTGGACGGCCAGATTGAGCACCTTCCCCTTGAACTGTGTAGTACACCTCTTTTACGCTATATTTCATTTTTGGGGGTCCAATATCGCGCTGGGTCGGAGATGTGATTCGACTCTACCCCCTCCAATCGTAGTAAGCAGGCATCACACTGTCCACATGCCTCTGCATTTGATGACGGTTCATAGCAGCTAATAGTGTCACTGTAATCAACTTCGAACTCGAGTCCTTTGGCGATGATTTCTGCCTTTGTCATTCGAATGAGTGGAGCATGTATCGCTAGTTTCCTTTTTCCTTCGACACCAGCACGCGTCGCTAGGTTTGCCATCTTTTGGAAGGCTTCGATATATTCCGGTCGACAATCAGGATAGCCACTATAGTCAAGTGCATTGACTCCGATGAAAATATCCTGTGCACCAATAGTCTCAGCAGTGGCCAAGGCATACCCTAGAAAAATTGTGTTTCTGGCAGGAACGTAAGTATTTGGTATGCCGTTGCCGATATCCTTGCGGCTCCGGTCTTTCGGGATGCGCAAGTGTCGATTAACGAGAGCGGACGTACTGAAGGCTGTTGCGTCAAGATCAATTACTTGGTGATAAGCGACTTTCATTCGTTCTGCTACACGGCCGGCTGCCGCCACTTCTATATCATGTCGTTGCCCGTAACGAAATGTTAGTGCGTGTATCTCGAACCCCAAATAGTTGGCGATGGCAAGAGTGGTTGTTGAGTCTAATCCTCCACTTAGGAGTACTACTGCAGAAACCTGTTTTTTAAGAGTTGTCGCCACTTCGGTTTAGCCCAGATAGCATAGGTTGAAATATTAACTATGGCCGTGTCTACGGCTGAACGCGATTCTACTGCAAGTTGAAGGAATGGGGAATTGAAAGCGATCCGGCTTTGAGGCGCATAAACAAAAAGGGGCAGTCATTTTTGTTTATGACTGCCCCTTTACTTTGAAAAGTCGTAATTAAATGTAATTTTCTATTCCTTTGTTCCGTAAAAGACCTCTACGTTGCTGTCATCACTCCCACCTAAGAAATAGCCGTAGGCGAGACTCCCGGTAGCAAAGGTGAAGGATCCATTGTTCGCTAGAATGTCGTCAGGAGATTGAAATCGGATGGAGGAGAGCATCCCAACGCTTTCTTCAAGAAGATCTACCCGAAATGTCGACGAAACACTTCCTTCAAAAGCTGAAATTTGAACTCTAGTGTCATTAATTTTTGTAACTTTGATTCGGTAGTTGTCGTGCATTCCGCTTACTGGATGTCCGAGCATTCCGATGAAAGTCCCGACAACCTTGTCCGCAAGGCTAGATACCGCCGGTGTTGATGCTTCGGTAGTCGTTGAAACAGTGGATGTTGATGTCTCTGCGGTCGGAAGGCTTAGATCTGCTGTTGGTGATGTGGGTCCACCGGATTCGTTGCAGTTTGCTAATGTGAGCGCCAAAATAATTCCGATTGGCAACGAACTTAGTTTGCGTGATGTTTGTGATGTATTTGACATGGTTAACTCCCCTTGCTCTATTGTTTTAATCTGTTGTCTGTTTGCGTTCATGACAAGAGAGACTTTCGCACGAGAGTTCATAAACACATGTGAGGGAGATCACATTTTTGAAAAAAAAGCACAATTGCCTCAAATCAATAGCTGTCAAAGCTACGAAACGCGGAGAGGCTTTCCTTTAGCGGTAATTATCTGGTTTCTGGAGAGCGAAATTGGAAAAACACAAAAGGTGATTTGGTTAAAATCGCCATCGAATCCCGAATGACGGAAGCAACGGAAATCCTTGATCAGCTTTTTCGTTGACCTTAGGGGTGGTTGAACCGGAGTCGTATTCCAGAGTCGGTTCTAGGCGAATCGCATTCTCTCGGTTGAGTGCGTTGATTGCCTCAACGAAAATTTCAAGATTTCCATTTGGTCCCCCAGGTTGCCAACTAACCCTGAAATCCTGCCTTGAATAATAAGGCAGCCTGCCAGTATTGAGGTTTTCTATGCCACCAAGGTCCGGTTCGTAAATCAGGAGTCCGATGTCATTCATTTGCGGAATGAATTGAAAAGGGCTTGAGGGGTTCTGAGTGGCTGCAACTCGAACGCCTAGAGCTGGCGTGTACGGAAAGCCACTAGCAACTCGGCTGGTCCATGCTAAGGACCAAGAGCGACTAAGCCGAAAAGCCCCAACAAAATTCAAGGAATGTCTTCTGTCGTAGTCGAAAGCATACGTACGCTCATAAGCATTTCGTTCTGCGTGACTGTATGTATATGACAGCCACCCCGTAAGGCGTGTGCTGGGTTCGACTGCTGATTTCTCGACAAAAATGTCAAAACCATAGGCGTTTCCACGAGCATCGTTCGATGGGTTACTTGTAATTATGGCATTTGTTGGAATGCTGCCCTGAAGGTCCGACGGAAAATTATATCGCTCGATTCGAGCGAGTCGCTCCGCTTCTGTCTCAAGGCGCCCTACGATCATGTCTTCAAACGTTTTATAAAAAGTTTCGATTCTAGTCGAGACGCCGTTACTCAGCTTACGCTCGATTCCTAGAATGAGATGATCCGAACGCTGATGCAGTAAATTTTCTACCTGTTTCTCCTGAAGATCTAAAAAAAAGTCTGATTGGACTAATTTCTCATAACCTGGGCTTTGGGTATAACGGCCTGCTGCAAATTTCAGGTTTGTAGATGGGCTAGCGGTAAAGAGAACTGTTACACGTGGTGAGACTGTAGAACGCTGATTCGCACCACTCCAGTCAAATCTGAGGCCAGGTTGGAGCCTCCACAAATTGTTGATAGTGAACTGATTTTGTACCCATAACCCTATCCGATTGGCAGGTAACTTTGAGTTCAGTGATTCTGGCAGTCCTGCTCCACCACGAATACTTGACCCATTGGCTTCTGTGTTATTGCGATCCCCTGACGCATTAAACCGAACGCCTGTTTTAAGCTGGTGAAATTCAAATCCCGTTTCGATAAAGCTTGTGTCTCTTACGAGAAAGGAAAACTCTTGACGAATGGCGAGATCTTCGACTTCTTGAAAAAAATCAAATTCGACTTCACTACTTCCCAATGCGTCATCGCCCGGAATGTTAGCTCGTTTCGCTGGATTTCTTATGTTTGCATCAACATCAATGGCGTCTTGGTTTTTGTACCAAGAAACAATGCTTCTCGACCTACCGTTGAGCCCCAGCGTTGTGTCGTAGGATACGGATGCAAGGTTGTTGCTTGCATCGTTGGCAGCAGCAAACTCCCCTACTTCCTCGTTTGTAAAAGCAAAATCGGTATCCTCACGGCTTCGGAGACCAAAAATTGATAGTGTGCTATCGGGGCCTGTATCTATATCAAGCTTCAGTTGCAAATCTCCAAAAGAAGGCAGGTCGCTATCCACAATCCGTTCCGCAACAAGGTCATAGTATGTTCTACGGGCTGTGAGGAGCCAGGACCCGTCCACGCTGTTGCTCGGAATACTTCCTTCCAGGATTACATTGGCGTCGGTGATGCTTGCTGAGGTTGAGCCAGATAGTCTCTTGTCCTTTCGCCCAGAACGGTTATTAACAATAAGGATGGACGAAAGCCTGTCGCCATACTTCGCACTAAATCCTCCTGCAGTTAGCTCGAACTGATCAACTGTCTCTGGATTGAAAGCACTGGTCAGTCCAAAAACTCTATAGGGGTTAGAAATCTCGACACCATCCATAATTGTAAGATTTTGGTCTGGTTCTCCACCTCGAACACTGAGGCGACTTCCAAAATCTTCAGTGGCAGACACTCCTGGGAGAGTTTGAATAGTTCGAAAGATGTTATCGAGGCCTCCTGCCACTCGCAGAACCGTTTCTGGTTCTACTTCAGAGGCTGAGGCTTCCTCACGCCGTGGGACAACGCCTCGTACCTCAATGCTCTCGCTAAATTGCCCCGCTGGGTATAGCAAGATCTCTAGATCAGTGATGTCTTTTTTGCCAATTTCTACCGCGACACTTTGATCTAAATACTGAGGAGCTGTTACAAAGATGACCCAAGTTCCCTCGCTTAGGCTTAATGAAAACTCGCCGTTTTGATTGGTCAGCACAGAAAAAGACAGTTCTGCCACTTCGACCCTCGCACTGCCGATGGCGAGTAAAGAGGATGCGTCTATGACCCGGCCTCGAGCCACTTGGTTTGTGTCGGCCTCACCCAGGCTGCTGAAAATGAGAAACAAAAACTGTGTGGTGAAGTTTAAGTGCCGATATTTTCTGGTAATTCTCACTGTCCTAATTGTTAATCGATGATTGTGACGTTATAACAACGACATAATAGCGTGATCAATTAGTTGTTTCGAATATTTCGGGTCATTGTTGGCAAAAGTTTTAGAATATTTAAAGACTAAGGGGGGAACCAAAGTGCGTAGTCGTAGGGAGTTTTTGAAAACAGCAAGCCTTCTGTCAGCAGGGGCCATATCATGTGAGGAAAGAGTTCGAAAGGGAGTGCCTGAGAAAATGACACCACGAGCTGATGTTCAGATGGCGGAGACCCCTGTCCTCAACATTGGGTTTGAGGAACACGGTAATCCTGACGCAGAGCCAATTATATTGCTACATGGTTTCCCATACGACGTTCGTTCCTGGGATGGGGTTGTGTCTCCGTTGGCTGACGCGGGTTATCGAGTGCTATGCCCCTATCTCCGTGGGTACGGGCCAACTCGTTTTAGAGAGGAAGGTTCCCCACGGATGGCGGAGCAGGCAGCGATTGGGCAGGACGTGATTGATTTTGCCGATGCACTTAATCTAGGCACGTTTTCTTTAGCTGGTTTTGATTGGGGGAATAGGGCAGCTTGTATCACGTCGAATTTACATCCTGACCGGGTACGCGCTCAGGTTGCTATTGGAGGGTACTCAGTTCAAAACACGGTTTCCCCATCGCCTCCAGCGACTGCTGATGTTGAGGCTCGTCTTTGGTACCAATGGTACTTTAATACCGCACGCGGCCGTTTAGGTCTTGAAGAGAATCGGCGTGGGATTTGCAAATACTTATGGGACACCTGGTCTCCAGAATGGACTTATACAGATGAAGTGTTCTCCCTAACCGCTCCTTCATTTGACAATCCGGATTTTGTAGATGTGGTGATTCACTCTTATCGACATCGCCATCGAAACGCAATCGGAGAAACGCGATTTGTAGAGGTGGAGCGTGAACTCGCAGAGCGACCTCGTATCAACGTTCGAGCAATAGTATTGCGCGGTGCAGCTGGTGGTTTCGGAAAGCCTTCTGAGGACCCTTCGAGGGATCAGGATCGGTTTGCTAACCTTGTGAACCGGCGGATTGTCCGTGGAGCCGGCCATGATTTACCTTCGCAGAGGCCGGATACTGTTGTTGAAGCGTTACTGGAACTGCTGTCATAGTGGAAGGCTCGAGGGATTAAGCTTCTATTGATGAGTGTTTTTTTCAGGTAGTGCGCATGTGGATTTGTTGAGCATTCGGCTATACTGTCCAGTTGTGCTCCAAGTAGTGCTGAACAGACTCCTTCGTAAGCTTATCTCGGTAAGTTTCTCAACTGCTTTGGCGCTGACCATATTGGGGTTAGTGGGTACTGCTGAGTCCTTAACTAAGCAGAACGGTCAGAGAAGCCACCGTATTGAAGCCGTTTTAGTAGAGGAAGGTCCGGTCATTGATGGCTCGTTAGATGATCCTGTATGGGAGCAAGCCTTTCTCATTGACTCTTTTGTTCAACAGGAGCCTGACGAGGGCGAGCCGTCGACCGAGCGTACGGAAGTTCGTGTACTGCACGATCCTAAAAACCTTTACTTAGGTGTTTTTGCGTTTGATTCGGAACCCGGTCAAATAACTGCCACTGAAATGCGTAGAGACTCGGAACAAGTATTACAGGAAGATAATATTCAAATAGTCCTAGATACTTTTATGGACTCTCGTTCCGCATATATGTTCGTTACCAACCCATTAGGGGCAAAGGTAGACCAGCAGATTTCCAATGAAGGTGAGGGTGGTTATTTTGGTAGGCCATCGTCCAATGTTAACCGGGATTGGGATGGTGTTTGGCATGTGGTAGCGAGGAGAGTTTCCAATGGTTGGGTTGCTGAGATCGCTATTCCCATGGTTACACTTCGATTTCCAAAACATGAGCCCCAGAGTTGGGGTATCAATATAATGCGGAATATTGGTCGGAAAAATGAGCAAGTCTTTTGGGCACCTGTACCCAAGGCCTATGGAATCATGCGAGTAAGTCTTGCAGGGGCTTTGGAGGGCTTGCGGTCATTAAATAGAGGTCGAGATCTAAGAATTACGCCCTTTGTCAATGGAGGAGCGAGTCGTAAGTCGGTTGATAATAGCACTGAGAGTAGTTTTCAACGAGATATAGGCTTGGATGTGAAATATGGAGTGACGGCTAGTTTGAACTTGGATATCACTGTAAACACCGACTTTGCTGAAGCGGAAGTTGACGATGAACAAGTGAATTTAACTCGTTTCCCTCTCTTCTACCCTGAGAAGAGAGATTTCTTTCTAGAGAACGCTGGTCAATTCAATGTTGGGTCGGTGCATTCCTTCAATCGACTCGCTGATTTGTTTTTCACGAGGAGAATCGGACTATCAGAGTCTGGTGGAACGGTTCCAATTCGAGGCGGAGCAAGGCTGACTGGTAAGGTTGGCGCCAATGACATCGCGATTATGGACGTGCAGACGGAGGATGCTTTTGGTCGCTCTGGAGAAAATTTTTTAGTGGCTAGATACAGTCGACACCTTTTTGCCCGATCTAAGGTTGGCGGATTATTTATAAATAAGATGCAAACAAACGGGGAGCATTTTAACCGCACATATGCGGTGGATATGAGTTTGGCTCCTCACGCGAACATGACGATCACCGGGTTTGTTGCAAAAACGGAAACGCCTGGGGTGGTTAGTGGGGATTTAGGTGCGTACCTCAATGCCACTTGGCTGAGTGATAAGTGGCGCATTTATGGTGAGCATGCAGATTTTCAGGAGGGATTTAATCCCGAGGTTGGATTTTTGCCTCGGAGAGGTATTCGAACCACGAAACTGCATATGGAACGAAATCCTCGTCCTGGTTTTTGGGGTATCCGAGTCTTGTCGCCAATGTACAACATCACTTATACAACCGACCAGAACAACCAACTTGTGTCACGTCGACATCATTTTATGAACGGAACTCGTTTTGATAGCGGTGCTTATTTAAATGTTATGTATAACCTCCATTACGAACGTCTTGACATGCCGTTTACGGTACACGAGGGAGTAACGATTCCTGTTGGTGAATATAGCTTCGGAGCCCTACATCTTGCATACAACAGCAACCCGTCGCGACAGGTTTACTACAATCTCAGTCTGGTACCTCAGACGTTTTTCGGTGGGAACCGAACGGATATACGGGCTACTGTCGGTGCTAGGCTAACGAGTCAAGCTTCTGTCGAAGGTTCATATGCTCGTAACAACGTAAATCTTCCTGCTGGTAACTTTGATCTGCATCTTGCATTCTTTCGTCTCGACTATGCGTTTTCACCAACCATAACCCTTCGATCTGTAACGCAATACAACTCATCCAAAAAGCAGTTTGGCACGAGTGCGAGGTTACGGTACACCTATAAGCCGGGGAGTGAAGTGTTTCTTGTTTATGATGAGTTGCAACGGGATCCAATGGATCCAACAGGCCTGATGGAATTCCGAGATCGGCGGCTTATATTTAAAGTTACGTATTTATTTTCTCGGTAGAGTTTAATCTCAGGCGTTGTTATCCGACTACTTTCCTAGCAATGCGTCCATTAACGCGAATCCAGTTGACTTGATCAGATGCATCGCGAATAAACTCAACAGGCATTCCCGTGTAAGCACGCGGCGGCAATGAGTATGTCAAGTCCTTACCCCAAAACGTTACCTGGTAAGGGTCACCACCGCTTTCAACGGTTAGATGTCTATCGTCGGCAGTAACAAGGACTTCACCTACGGGTGGTCTGATATAGCGACCAGTGTACTCGGCAAGCGGCGGTTGTGTATGTAAGGGTTCAGCATGCAGAGTCATCCTTTCGCTACCACCCCGATTTCCGCCTGTTGGTTGGTTTGGATCCAATTTCAGCTGCTCGTACGTGTCGAGCAGGGCCTTCGCGACGTCTTGGTTTAGTCTCCACCCCTCCCGGTGATTCGTGAGAATTACGAAGGCAAGATTTCGTTCTGGGATTAGTTGTGTATGGAGGCAATGGCCCGCCAAGGTGCCTCCGTGTTGGGCCGTGAGAACACCATCCAAAGTGCGGATGTGCCATCCGAGTCCCATTGCATCTGTAGTAGGTTGCTTTCGAATGCGAGGAGTGCGCATTTCTAAAACCGATTCCTGAGTTAGCACTTGCTGACCGCTTTCACTAGTGCCATCACCCAAGTGAAATTCTGCATAATGCAGCAGGTCATCTAGAGTCATTGCACAACCGCCCGCAGATACATTTGCGTGAAGTTTAAATGGACGGACGACTGACGTTATCCCGTTGTCAATATCTCGGTGCGGAAATGCAAAGCGGTGAGACATCGCTTCCCCTGTAAGAGTAAACGCTCTAACTAAGCCAAGTGGTTCGAATACCAACTCCTTTAGAGCCTCACCAATGGTATTGCCAGTAATTGCTTCGAGTACGTGACCGGCGACGCCGAAGCCAGCGTTGTTATAGCTCCAAACTTCGCCCGGTTTTGCGAGTTGTGGAAGCTCTCCTAACCCTTTCGTGAACTCTTCGAGTGTTTTGGGCCCTCGATCTGGGGTCGGAAGTTGTCCTTCCCATCCGGGTGTATGGGTGAGCAAGTGCCATATGCATACGTCCTTGGATGCATTTTCGTCTTTCACTTTAAACTTCGGAAGATATGCTCGCACTGGTGCTTCTACGTCAATTTGGCCTGAATCACGAAGTCTCATGATTGCCGTGGCAACGACTGTCTTGGAAATTGACGCGATTGGGAAGACTGTGTTTGTTGTGACTTGTTGTTCGTTGTCGATGTTAGTGATTCCGAAGCCACGTTTTCTAGAAATTCCGCCTTTTGAAACCCCGAAGGCAACACCGACAACTCCATATTCATCCATCTTTCTCTCTATTAATTCAGCGATGGCTTCAAACTTGCCGTCTGCTGCAGAAGATGTGTCGCGACTGTTCTGAGCACAATTACTTGCCAAAGCGCTAGCTGCAAGCGAACTAGAAACAGAGAAGAAAGTTCGACGATTCATATGCTGATTGTACAGTGTGAGCATCTTCCCGTCATGTGCTACGTTACTGAGGGCAAGCAGGGTATGCTAAGGATATAGAGGAGAGAGAATGAATTTAGTGCTGTTGTTTGCTACGTCTTTGCTAGTTCAGTCTGCTGCAGAGAGCGAAGACATTTATCTGAAAGCGAAGCGAATACACCGTGAAGCACTCACGATAGATGCCCATGTTGACATACCATTTGATTTCGCTAGTGAAAAGGTTGACCCTGGAAAACGAGACCAGAGGCAAGTGAATCTTCCAAAGATGATCGACGGCGGAATGGACGCAGCTTTTTTCAATGTCTACGTCGCTCAGACCGAGCGCACATCCCAAGCTTATGCGGTAGCAAAAAAACAAGCGCAAATAAAGTTCGATGCTATTCATAGAATGAGTGAATCGATGTACCCGAATGATATTCAGCTAGCTTACTCATCGTCAGAAGTATCACGTATTCACGAGGCTGGGCGATTGGTTGCGATGATAGGGATCGAAAACGGATTCATTGTAGGGAGAGATATCACGCTCGTCGAGCGGTACTATCGGTTGGGCGCTCGATATATGGGGTTAGCGCACGGAGGGCACAACGATTTAGCCGATTCGTCGACACCCTTGTCCCGATTTGGAGATACTGCCGAAGAGCATGGTGGTTTAAGTGATTTAGGTCGACAAGTTGTAAAAGAAATGAACCGCCTGGGTATGATTATAGATGTCTCCCATCTTTCGACAGCCGCAACGTTTGAGATACTGAAACTGTCCGAAGCACCTGTCATTGCTTCACACTCTGGGGTGAAAGCGGTTGCAGACGTGCCTCGAAATATGTCTGACCGAGAATTGCTTGAACTGAAAAAGAATCGCGGGGTTATCCATGCCATTGCATTGGGCGCTTTTGTTCGGCTTGACCCTCCCGAAAAACAGGTTGCCATTCAGCAGCTTGCTTCAGATGTTGGAGTCAGGGTTATTTCGGGAGCAATAGGTCCCGCCGCATTGGCAGAACTCTCACCCGAAAGCCGGGAAAAATATACTCGACATCGGCAAGACATCGACAAAAAATGGCCGTTACCAGATGTGGTTGCTTACGTTGATCATGTCGAACATGTGGCCAATCTGCTCGGGGTAGATCACGTTGGAATTGGTTCTGACTTCGATGGTGGCGGTGGCATAGTAGGTTGGACTGACGCCAGTGAAACATTCAATATTACTCTGGAACTTGTTAAACGTGGATACACGGAAGAAGAGATTAAGAAAATATGGGGCGGTAATTTGTTGCGTGTTTGGCAAGAGGTCGAGCAGGTTGCATCGGATAGAAAAAGAACGTCTATTAAATAGTGATGAGTTTGAATTTTTATCAATATTGAACATATGGAAAGGATTTCCGTAATGTGGAGATATCTGTGGCTACCGAAAACGTTGCTAATCCTTTGTGCAACGCTGAGTGCTGGAGAAAATAAAACGTTCAACTTGGTAACGGCAAGCGTCATGGATATCCAAGAGGCAGTCGATTCAGGGGCGTTGACATACGAGCAGCTAGTTCAGAAATATTTGAATAGGATTGACGCTTATGACAAAAGCGGACCTAAACTAAACGCTGTATTAGAAGTGCATCCACGAGCTTTGGAAATCGCTCGGGAACTCGATCGGGAGAGGCATGGCTCAGGTCGAAGAAGTTTGCTCCATGGCATACCCATTGCTATCAAAGACACGGTGGACGTGATGGATATTCCGTCTGCTGGTGGCAATGAGTTGCTCGCTGGAACGTTTCCTGCCCATGACGCAACTGTGGTACGTCGCTTAAGAAAAGCTGGAGCAATTATATTTCTTAAGGCCAACCTGGATGAGTTCAACATGGATTCAAAGGGTTTGAGCGGTCTCGGAGGACAAGTTCTTAACCCGTACGATCTAACTAAGGCGCCGGGCGGTTCAAGTGCAGGTCCAGGAGTTGCAGTAAACGCGTCATTCGCGACTCTGGGAATCGCAACCGAGACAGGTGCTTCCATTCGCAGTCCGGCTAGTAATAATGGGCTCGTCGGGATCGCGCCTTCCCAGGGACTCGTTAGTAGAGCCGGTGTTATAGCTATTTCCTATACGCAAGATCGTGTCGGGGTTCATGCGAAATCAGTTGCGGATGCAGCGCTG
>CAZFLB010000045.1:0-3263 GCA_964518945.1 uncultured Acidobacteriota bacterium
ACAATTCATGAGATTCTCTAAATAATCCTGTTCTCCTAGAAAAAAAACATCTTCACTTAGTCCCAAGCTTTTCACGAGATGCTGTGCGTTGATTCTATCTGGTCCCTCTCCTACTAGCAGAAGCTTAGCTGGGATTTCTTGGTGCACCAAATTAAATATCTGAACAACATCAGAAGTTTTCTTGAGAGGTCGAAAATTAGATGCATGAATAAGGATTTTTTCTCCGTTAGGAGCATAATGTTCTTTGGTGCAGCTTGTAATACTTGGATTATAACGAGAAGTATCAACAAAGTTGTGTATGACGCGAATGTTTCGTTGGATAGAAAGCTCATCAATTGTTCTTTGTTCTAAATAATGAGATACAGCTGTTACTCCATCTGACTCCTCGATATTGAACTTAATTACTTCATAAAAAGACGTATCAAGGCCCATCAAAGTAATGTCTGTTCCATGCAAAGTAGTAATTGTTTTCAATCCTTGTGACCCCAGCATTTTTTTTGCAAGAAAAGCACTAGCTGCGTGGGGAACTGCATAATGTGCATGAATTAGTTCTAGACCGTATTCTTTTGTCAAAGATACTAATTTGGTAGCTAATGAAAGGGCGTATGGAGGATATTTAAATAAAGGATATGAGAGGACCTCTACCTCATGAATAAGAACATTTTCGTGAAATTTGCGTAGCCTGAAGGGAGTGGTATAGCTAACAATATGAACCTCGTGGCCCCTTTCTGCTAATCCTACTGCAAGCTCTGAAGCGACTACACCACTTCCACCGTGTGTGGGATAGCATACAATTCCTATTTTCATAATACCTATCTCTAAAGAAGAGCATCCAAATATTGAGCATCAAAAAAATTTACTGGATCATCCATGCGTAAAGGTTCTCTAACCAAAAAGGATTCGCCGTAATCTGCACCAATATAAGATCCATATTGCTTGGCTCTTGCCACTACTGCCTCTAAAAACTGGGGTCGATTAATATTAATTTCTTCCTGGTCTAATTCTAACTGAAACTGTGATTTATAAGCTTTTATCGCATTTAATTTGCGAGCGTGACACTCTGTAATATCTACAATGAAAGATGGCTGGAATTCAATTCTGCTTGGATAATAAATTACCCTGTAGGGACGATGGGATGCTTGATTGGTTTCCAGTTTTTGAATTCCAGATAAAAAAGCAGCCTCACGTATTAAGACCGAAGCTCTTTCATGATCTGGATGGCGATCTTTCCAATACGGTGCAAAAACAATCTTTGGTCTGTATTTGCGAATTTCAGAAATAACCTTAATCCTATTTTCTTGATTAGAGATAATGTTGCTATCGGGAATATCCAGCATTTTATGAATGGAAAGGCCCATTACGTTAGCAGCTTTTTTGAATTCCATTGCTCGAGTAGACGCATTGCCAAGTGTACCTGCTTCCCCTTGAGTCAAGGCTATGACACCTATCTTATGATTTTGATCTATAAGTTTAATAAGTGTCCCTCCGCAGGTTAGTTCCACATCATCGGGATGAGCACCAAAGGCTAGAGCATCAAGTTTCATTAGGACTTTAACCTGACAGATTTACTATTAAAACTAAAGAGGGAAAACAAAAATAGGCTAAAAACAAAAGAAGCGAGTTGCTCTGTATGAACACTCGCTTCTCAAAATTTCAGAATACCAACAATTGGGTAATCTAAAGTGTCTTAATGGGCTGCGCTGGAGGGATCTGCAACCGCATCACCGTATTTTTCTGCTTCTCTTTCTCTAATCTCTTCGATTGACAGAGCACCATCTAATTCTCCAGAAGTCTCGGTCACTCGATTGTCATCGTCGCAGAGATCGGCACTATTTTTTTCGACCCATTCTTGAACCTCATCAGGAACTTCAGCTTCTGGATAAATAGCATTGACCGGACAAAGAGGAACACAGGCATCACAATCGATACACTCATCTGGATTAATTATCAACATATGAGGATCGGTAATCTCATAAAAACAATCGACAGGACAGTCAGCCACACATTCCGTGTAACGAGAATCAACGCATCGATCAGTAACAATATAGGTCATTGAACTGCCTCCTAATTTACTTAATAAAAACTATAACACATCCGATTATGACAAATCTTTGAACTCAAGTTCCACTATTTGAATACCATATTCAGGAGACAAAAATAATAAAAAATTAATGTTTGTTTAAAAAATTGCTGGATTAGCAATGTTTTCAAGTGGTGGCAAATCACCCTTTAAAATTGTTGATAGGTCATGTCCCATTGTTTTTAAGATTGTTTTTTGGGATTGCTTAGTACGTGCTGCTACGTGAGCCGTTAAAAGAACATTTCGATGATGAAAAAAGGGATGGGCAAGGTCTGGAGGTTCCACAATAAGTGTGTCCATGGCTACACAACGTAATTGTTTATTCTCTAATGCGGTAATAAGAATGTCATAGTTTTCGATTATTGCTCCACGAGCTGCATTAATTAGGATAGCTCCAGTTTTAAATTTAGATATGTTACAGCTATTGATCAGGCCTCGTGTCTCTTCGTTAAGTGGGGTATGTAAAGTGACAATGTCACTTTGTTCTAGCAGTTTTTCTAATTCGACAAATTGGACATTATCTTCTTTTGAAAATTGTGCAGTATTTACATAGGGATCAGTAGCCAAAATCCTTAGCTTCAAACCCTGAACAAGTTTTAGCAACTCTTGACCTATTCTTCCTAATCCAATAATTCCCAGGGTGGCACCTTCTAAATCTAGATTTTGCAATTGGTAACGTTGGTTCCAATCTGATCGCAGCACTCTGTGGTGCCACCTAAACAGATCTTTAGTAGTTGCTAGAATTAAAGCTAATGTGTGTTCGGCCACAGCACGTGACATAGCTCCGGGAGTAAATAGCACTGGAATATTACGAACAGAAGCGGCGTTAATATCTACAGTATCCAATCCAACCCCTGTTCGAGCAATGGCCTTTAATAGAGGAGTATTGTCCATCACCTCAGCATCAATCATAACGGGGCCACGCGAAATAATGGCTAAAACATCGTAGTTGTTAAGAGAAGAGAAGACCTCGTTACGAGAAGAATCCTCTACTTCCTTTATTTCAAAGGTTGATAAAAATTCTTTTTTAACCCATTCGGGCAAAGGACCTACTGATAAAATTATTTGTTGTTGCATATTTGTTCTATTTAGATCAGTCATTATGAAAAATTAACCCTGAAATTAACTTTTTAAAATTACATGAAAAGGATACTAAGTAATAGCGGTTAAAAAGAGTATGGAG
>CAZFLB010000046.1:0-3391 GCA_964518945.1 uncultured Acidobacteriota bacterium
GAACCAGAGTAGGCGCTCAGTGTCTAAGTCGACTTCTGCTTGGGGGCCAAAGGCAACATCGCCGCTCCGCACTCGTCCCACACCGTGTTCCCAAGGCCCAACCATCAGCTTGACGGGACTCGAATTCTTTGTTGCGAGGCCAGTGAAGTTGTTGAGTGTACCTCGCAGGAAAATGTCATCCCAGCCACCGATGTAATAGATCGGGATGTCCGGAATCTTGTCGTAGGAGAGCTCGAAGGTATAACCATTTTGTTTCCAATAATCGTCAAAGTCTGAGTGATCGACCCAATCTTGGAACCAGCGTTGGTAGGTGGGGATTAGTTCAAAGGGTGAGGTGTTCGGACGGAAAGGGTAGGCACGGAGCCACTCTCCGAGATTGGCTGGTTCCCACGCGCTTTCTAGTGCGCGTCGACGTGCTGGGTCTGCGTGTGCTTCTTGGCTGGTAGTGGCTAAGTTGAGGGCGTAGCCGAGGTTGTGGAGTAACGTGAAAGCCCCACCCGAACCGGCTCCGTCTTCCCAGTAGTGTGAGGTGCTGACTCGGATGAACATCGACTTCAAGTGGGGTGGGGCCTCAACCGCTAAGGCCATCTGCGTTGCGGCGAGGTAGGAGCCACCGAAGGTACCGATGTCCCCGTTCGACCACGGTTGAGACGCGGCCCACTCGACCGCATCGTAACCGTCGTGGCCCTCGTGCACGTAAATGTAGAAAGTACCTTCTGAGTCGTAGCGACCTCGTGTGTCCTGGATCGCGACCGCGTAGCCATGGCTCGCAAGGACACGGGCAGCCGTCTCTGAACCGCTCTTGCCGTAGGGTGTCCGCGAGAGTAGCGTTGGAAATTGACCAGAGAGCGCTCTGCCGTTACGTGCGGGACGATAAATGTCGGTGGCCATGCGGGCCCCATCACGCATTGGGACCATGACGTTTTTGGCGACGACGACTTCATACGTGCTTTCGGATCGGTCGTCGGCCGTGTCTGATTGTGCGAAGAGTGGCATGTCGCTGGCAATCAGCAGTGTCGTCACCAGATATACGGTCAGGGGACAGGTCAGATGCTTGTAGATCGTGTGCCTCATGGTGCTTTCCTCGCAGAGCGGGGGACAGATTTTTTACTCCGACGCGGGCGACGGATGGAACGCGATGTTTTTGTCTGACGTCGAGCAGGTGCTTTGTAGCGGTCGATAGTGTTGAGCGCGTTTTCGGTCGCTTGAATTGCTGCCGTGATCTGGTCGGTATTAACCCCCATTGTCTTGAGACCCCCTTCCCATTTGATCATGGTCTCGACAAGGGCATCGGTCTTTCCGCCTGGAGGAATACGAACCTCATAGTCAAGTAGTTTCGGCACCTTGATACCTAGTTCGTTCTCGACACTTTTCAGCGCTTGCATAAAGGCGTCGTATCCACCATCGCCTGAAGCTGTCGCCTGAACTTCTTTGTCGCGGTAACGTACGAGAATTGTTGCCGTGGGTCTCAGGCCAAAGTTGCTAATGATGGAGAAGTCTTTGACCTCAAATACACGGAGCTGCGGTGTTTGCAGTAATTCGGCGATCAGAAAGGGGAGATCCGCCGTGGTGACGTGTCGTTTTTGATCGCCGAGTTCTACGATGCGTGTAAGCAGCTGCTCTTGTTGCTCGGTTGTTAATGTGATGTTGAGCCGTGCGAGGTTAAACTCAAGGCTCGCCTTCCCCATGAGCTTTCCCATGGCGTATGTTCGCCGGAGTCCAAATCTTGACGGTCGGAGCCGGCTCTCATAGAGCCGACTTTTCATGTCTCCGTCAGCGTGTATGCCGGCGGCTTGTGTGAAAACATTGTCGCCCACGATCGGTTTATTGACAGCGATCCGTCGCCCAGAAAACACTTCGACGAGCTGACTAACTTCTGAAAGGGCCCGTTCATTAACCCCTGTCCGAAAGCCACCATGGTCGCGTAAAGAAACGGCGACTTCGTCGAGCGGAGTATTCCCAGCGCGTTCGCCCATACCGTTGACGGTACTGTGTACGCCCTGCACACCTGCAAGTGCGGCCTCCAAGGTGTTTGCTGTTGCTAAGCCGTAGTCATTGTGGCCGTGATAGTCAAACCGCGAGTTAGGGAACGCCGCCTTTACGTCGGTCACGAACGCCCGTACTTCAGCGGGGCTCAAGATGCCGAGTGTGTCGCACAACATAAGACGCTGTACGGGCATCTCCGCCAGCGCGGCGAGATGGTTCATCACGTACTCAGGTGAGTCGTGCATACCACTCGACCAGTCTTCAAGGTAAACGTTGAATGCGAGACCATGCTTAACGCCGTAGTCAATGGTTCTTCTGATGTCGTCAATATGTCCTTGAGGTGTGCGTCTGAGTTGATGGCGACAGTGATTAAGAGACCCTTTGGTTAGGAGATTAATGACCCGGACGTTCACAGCCCTGGCCCAATCGACAGATGCTTTTTTGTCAACGAATCCAAGGACTTCGACGCGACTTGCTAGACCGGCTTCGTTAGCCCACGTCATGATGCGGTCAACCGCGACCCGTTCACCTTCGCTTGTGCGTCCTGAAGCCACCTCAATGCGATCGACTTTGACTTTTTCCAGTAAGCGCCTGGCGATGGTTAGTTTTTCAGCAGGAACCATCGACACGCCTTCGGCCTGCTCACCATCACGAAGTGTGGTATCTAAAATCTCAACAAGTACTGGTCGTCGACGTTTCCGGGGTGCGTGATCGATTGATGAGGCCATCTTTTTTCTTTTAGTGGAATCAGATCACAGGGGGTTTCAAGAGGAGGATTCGTTGGCTCGCGTGATGTGCGTCACGACATTAAATACGAAGTGTAACCGGATCCGGTCACCGGGCTTGAGATCGCCGTCCATCGACTCGGGGCCGACCCGCGCCGTGGCCACCTGTCCTTCGGGATCGTCAGCATCGGTGTAGTAGATGTCCCACGAGATCTGGCCGTGAATGCTGATCGGCTCAATTTTCTGGAGGCGTCCCTCTCGTGATCCTGTGAGCATGGGCTGATTATACCCTGGCCCTTCCACGTGAGTCGTCACTCCAACACGGACGGAAGCAAGTACGGAGACCAAGAAGCTGCTGCACCAGTTGTAGGCTGCTCATGCAGTTAAGCGACGGCTGTTGCCTCGAGTTCGATCATGAGCTCTGGCTCGAAGAGCCTCGTGACCCCGAGGAGTGTACAAACCGGTTTGCACCCATCTTCGGCATAGATGGGGACGATCTCACCGGCCGCTGCCATAAAGCCATCGATGTCAGTGGTATAGATGTTTAATCGTACGATGTTGCTCGGGTCCATGTCGGTCGCTGCGAGTGCGTCCTTCAAGTTTGACCAGGCCAAGCGTGTTTGGGCAACAAGATCACCGGGGTGCATCGCCGCGCCATTGGCGTCGTTCGAGGTTTGCCC
>CAZFLB010000047.1:0-4436 GCA_964518945.1 uncultured Acidobacteriota bacterium
CCCCTCAAAGGTGACGTCATCGTCGCGTGCGTTGTGGGAGAACTTCAAGGCGGCCCGGGCACAGTCCACTTATTAAAGTCAGGAGTTCACACTGACCTTGCAATTATCGGCGAACCCTTCGGCTCCGAATTCATCCTAACCAAACATGCAGGTGTTATACAGCTCGCCATTCATGTGATCGGACGCTCTACACATATTTCAGTCAAAGAAAAAGGCATCAACGCCATCATCAAAATGTCGAAGGTCGCAGAGACAGTTGAGAACATAAAGCTCGTAGGCCCTCGTGACCCCGAACTCCCTGCACTTCCTCTTGTCAACGTAGGGAGCATATTGGGTGGTCGAGGCCGGGACGTCGAGCTTCGCGGACCTAACAATGTTCCTGATTTTTGCTCGATTTACGTCGACATTCGGTTTACACCAGGGATGACACCTGACTCTATTGTGGCAGATCTTCATCGCCAACTTAATAAACTCAAAAATGATGACCCCGATTTAACCTATGAAATCGAATTTCCATTAAAACCCGAAAGACGTATGCTACGGGAAGTTATGATGCCTTTCTCTGCACCAATTGGAAGTCCCTTGGTCCAAACTCTTAAAGACAAAGTTACTGAAATTCGAGGAGTAGCACCCCAATTAGGAACCAAACTTCCCAATGGATACGGTGGGACCGATGCATCACATCTTTTTCCTCGAGGTATTTCTTGCTGTAACTATGGACCAGGAAGAAGTGGTGAGGGACCAGATCGCTATCTTGGGGTGTCAATTAACGAAATGTTGGAATGTAGCCGCGCATATGCAGCGACGGCAAGCGAGCTCTGTGCGTAATCCAAACAGTTGAACCAATTCTGTCTATCAAAACATTTGGTTTGTAAGAAAAAAGAAACCTAGCCTAGTTCTCGTGGAGTCTACTTATGCCGAACAGCGGCATAAGTAGACTCCATCGTGTGTTTTAAGAAACTACAGTAACCACAACACTATCGCTGATATCAGGTAAACCACTGCTACTCACAGTAACGATATTTTCAATCGACCCTAATCTGGATTCTGAAGCAACATCAATTATCACCGTGAATGTCTTACCTGCGCCAAGCCTAGACAGTGCACAATTGAGAGTCCGACCTGTAATACTACAGTCGTACCAAGATAATTCTGAAAACTCGAGATAACTAACGTCTAACCCTTCTGGAATAACATCCTGAACCTCAACAGCAGTCGCATCTGCATCCCCAGTATTAGATACCTCGATCCTGTACATAAAAACTTCCTCTGTGCGAACAGTAGTGAGAATATTCTCAAGCACATCGATAGCTTCTTTAGTAACTGTAAGTGTTGCAGCTGGTGCTACAACTGACTCTTTTATAATGGGGGGTAATCCGGCCGAAGGTAAAGTAGGAGCTGTCGGACCAGAACTCTCAGTTTCAGTTAGGTCACATGAAGCTAGACAAAAAAGTGCTCCAATAAGCATGATTTTGGGCGCCTTTAACAAAGTGTTTTTTCTCATACCATTCCCCTTTTTGTAAGAATGGAACTACTTTTACACTTGTGTATTTAAATAGCTGTGACTTAGATCACTTTTTAGGTTCTAAGTATTTGTATCACCCTTTTATGAGATGTATCCTCTTAAATCATTTCTTTGTTTTGAGAATTAATTGTGACTGTTGAGCAACTCCTTGCATTGGTAATTGTAGCAATCGTATGTGTCTCCCTTCCTCTACTACTTTCTAGATCTAAAGAAAAAGCTGTCCGAGACGAACTCCGTATCGGAAGGTCTGAATCGGCTCAAGCAGCCGCTGAACTCCGAAAGGAGGTTGGATCCACCCTGAAAGGGATTGAAGGCATCAAGTCAAACATCAACGACCAACTGGACAAAATTCGTACCGAAAACGAGAAAAAACTTGAGGAGATACGTAAAACCGTAGATGAAAAACTTCAAGGAACTTTAGAGAAACGTCTCGGCGAATCCTTTAAGCAAGTCAGTGACCGGTTAGAAGCCGTACACAAAGGCCTTGGCGAGATGAAAAATCTCGCTAGTGGCGTTGGTGATTTAAAAAATGTGTTGACTAACGTGAAAGTTCGAGGCACCTGGGCCGAACATCAGTTAGAAGCTCAACTTGCCCAGATTCTTACTCCTGATCAGTATGACAGTAATGTTGCCACCAAAACAGGATCTCTCGAACGCGTTGAATTTGCTATCCGCATGCCAGGTTCTTCAAGCAATAGAAACCCCTATATATGGTTACCAATCGATTCCAAGTTTCCACAAGAGGATTATTTGAGACTACAGGATGCTTCTGAAAAAGCAGATACAGAAGCTATCAAAAATGCAACGAAGCAACTTCTCCAAACAATCAAAACCTCAGCTAAAACAATTAGTGGAAAATACGTTGACCCTCCCAATACGACAGATTTCGCCGTCATGTATCTGCCGACAGAAGGACTCTATGCAGAAGTGCTACGACATCCCGGCGTACTTGAAGAACTTATAACAAAGCACCGCATCACAATCGTAGGGCCCGCAACTATGGGTGCATTCTTGACTAGTCTAAGATTAGGGTTTCGAACCTTGGCGATCGAGAAACATTCCAGTGAAGTATGGCACGTACTTGCTTCTGTAAAGAAACAATTTGGTAAATTTGGTGCTGTACTCGACAAGGTGCAGAAAAAACTATCCGAAGCAAGCAATCAAATCGACCAGTCACAGATTAGAACACGAGCCCTGGAACGTGAATTGAAAGATGTTGAACAACTACCATCTACGAAAGTTGACGGCTTCCCTTCTCTACCTGAACGCAACAAGCCAATTGATGATTAATTTGTCCCGGAGTCTATTTTTTGGGTCTAATCTAGTTCATCCAACCTTCGCGTAGCGACTTACGATCGATTGCATACCCCTTGCGGTAGACATCACGAATCCGAGTGGTATTCTCAATCTTTTCAATTGGATTTTCATCAAGGACGACAAAATCGGCTCTCTTTCCAGGAACAAGGCTACCCAAATCATCGAGCCTGAGAATTTTTGCTCCCGTGCTCGTACCCGCTGTGATCGCTTCCAGAGGTGTCAAGCCCGCGTCTACCAGTGCCTGCAGTTCCAGATGTTCGTTATATCCGACAAACCTTGACGGGATACCTGTATCAGCACCAAGAGCAATACGTACACCCGCGTCTTTTAGCTTTGGAAGGTTTTTCCGCATAAGAATCCTAAATTGTTCGGTCCGACTCGAAGAACGATCGGCCAAGGTCTTTAACTCCTCTTCATATCGTTCTAATACTCGCGTTGGCGTAGCTTCACGAAAAGCTGGGTCTTCGAGCCAGCCACTGCCGACTGGCTTTGCTTGAATCGCTAGTGCACCGGCCTGAAAAACATCCCTTTCTCTTACTAGCTGGAGAAACTCCTCATCTAACTCGACGTCTCTAACCATGTGCGCAAAACCATCAACTCCCGCACGAAGAAGAGCCTTGGCATCCTCGAGATAATAGACGTGCGCCATCACCCTGGCACCTCGTTTGTGAGCCTCATCAATGATAGCCCGATAAATCTCTGGTGGCAGCTTGGGTTTTGTACCGTTTCGATCGTCGACCCAAACTTTGATGATATCAACCTTTTTTGCAACAAGTTCATGAACAAGTAATCGGGCAATCTCTGGCTGATCCACCTCAAAGGGTACATGCCCTAGAGGGCTAATAGTCGGACCTCCTCCAGGAGCCACAAAACCTCGGCCGGCCAAAAGTAGACGAGCACCACCAAACCATTCCTTGTTCTGCGCTGCACTTACTTCCCAAGCCTCAGGTCCAAAGTCTGTCCCTAGACTCTGGAACGCACCAACACCAAAGTACTCCAAGATCTTAAGTTGTTCAACAATATTCTCACGGTCATAATTCTCAGCTGCAAAAACACCGTCCTTTAAAAACCCGATGTGTCCATGAATGTCAATAAGCATGGGCATTACGGTTTTGCCTACAAGTGATATATGCTCAACTTCTCCGAGAGGAATCAACGTTTCATCTCGTGAACCCGTAGCTAGCAAATGACCTCCTTCAACTACAAGTACTGAGTCCTCTACTACATTTCCATTGCCGACGATCAGACGGGCGCCTTCAAAAACACGAATTTGAGATAAACACGTATTCGCAACTAAGCAAATCATCCCAAATAAGATAGGCATTCGTTCCATCAGTTCCTCCTAAACTTCAGCGCTTATAGCGTTGAACCGCACGAGCCACCCCGAAAAATCCGTTCAAGTCAAGTCCTAAAAGAGCGTATAAATAAACGGTGCAGCACCACTACCTCCAAGGAAGATTAAGGCTCCTAGCAATAGAAACGCTAATAACACAGGTAGTAGCCACCATTTTTTATTGTGTTTCAGGAACAGCCAGAACTCACCAAAGAGATTCTCCCGTTTAGCTTGTGCAAGAGCCTGCAGTTCCCTTTGCTG
>CAZFLB010000048.1:0-8514 GCA_964518945.1 uncultured Acidobacteriota bacterium
AGCATAGCCTATAAAAGCAATCCTGATCGGGTATGCCCATATAGCTTGCGAGGGTGGCACTATTAAGAAGGGAATCCCCACCCAAAAAGCAAGATGGGCAACAAGTGCCAGTAAGTCTAGCCAATGTGTTTTTGAGCGCTGAGTTGTCTTGAACAATGCTTTGAAAACATATATCCAGCCTGATTTCTGCATGTTGATTGCGTTCATAAGTAGTGCGGGGATGAATGCGATGAGTTGAAGTTTTTCATAATAAAAACGTCTCAGGCCATTGATGTTTTCAAATTGATTCCGGATCAAGCTAAACCAAGGCATTAAATCATGATCGTGGTCAACGTTGAGAATGTTGGGGTTCGGATGGTGACGCCCGACATGAGAGTGTCGCCAATAAGTTGCAGATACGCCGATAAAGAAAGGAAAACCAAAATAGGTTAGCAAATCGTTGACCCAACGGCGGTCACTTGTCGCATTGTGAGAAGATGTGTGGCTGTTTGTTCCAACACCAAGTGAGCCCGCGGTGGAAACAACTAATCCCAGGATTTGAACGATCAATAATTCTGAAAGCAGGAATAGTGCCATACCGCCGACAGAAAGTGTTACGTGAATAAATAGTTCTACGAGGACTCGGGAAGTCTTTTTTTTATAAAAACCTAGAGCCTCGAGTTGGTGTTTTAATTTATGGAATCCCTCTAATTTGAAGGAATTATTTGATGCAGTAGCTGTTGTTATTTCTTGAGACGTGGCGTATTTCCCTAATTAATTGATATGTGTGTTTGTTTGTCGAAAGACTTACCTTATGCTAGAAAAATTGAGAAAACTAACTCTATACGGAAGTGCTCTGTCGAACCACAAAAAAAGGAAAAAAAGGAACTTGGATTTATTGCGAAGAAAGAAGCAAGAGCATTCAATTTGTAACACAAAAGAGAAGAGCATGTTTGATTGCCGAGCCCTTAAGTGTAGTCTTCTTCTGTTTTCTTTTGTGGCTGGATGTGGAGAGAGAGGCTTCGAGTGCTTAGCTCCTGCTAACCCAGGTGGAGGTTGGGATCTTACCTGCAGGGTGCTTGTGCAGGTGTTTGCGGAAGAGAAAATCTTAGAGGAATCTATCTCAGTTCGTAATCTTCCGGGTGCTGGTGGTGGAGTTGCCTTTGCTCATGTCGTTGCAGAGAGAGAGGGGGATACGAAGCTGATCGCGGCAGCAAGTACCGCAACTACATTGAGATTGGCTCAAGGACAATTCGGAAGCCTTAGGACCAGAGACGTGCTATGGCTGGGTGCTGTGGCGGCAGACTATGCTGTCATAGCAGTGAGTACTGACGCTCCTTGGCATACTTTGTCAGAGCTATTGGAGGCGTGGCGAAAAACCCCCGAGACCATTGTAGCTGCTGGTGGTAGTGCAGTTGGTGGTCAAGATCATATGAAATTGTTGGTTCTTGGAGACCAAGCGGATATCGATGCAAAAAAAATTCGGTATGTACCATTTGATGGTGGCGGAGAGGCAGTGATTGCACTCTTGGGTGGTTTCGTTTCAGTGGTTTCCGGAGATGTGTCGGAGTTGATGAGTCACTTGAGAGGAGGGACTGTACGTGTTCTCGCAGTGCTTTCTTCGAAGCGCTTACAACCGCCTTTAGCTTATATTCCTACTGCCAAAGAATCAGGTTATGACGTCGAATGGATCACATGGCGAGGGTTTTATTTGCCTCAAGAGATAGGCCCAAACGCTTATTCTGATTGGATTGCAAGACTTGAGCTTTTCGTTAGATCCCCTTCATGGCAGAATTTGTGTAGCCGTCTCGGCTTGTCTCCGTTTTTCGTGTCCGGTTCGCAGTTTGAATCATTTATTGGCAAAGAAGTTCAGGACTTTTCTCAGCTTACAAAAAGACTTGAGCTATCACCGTGAGCAAGAATTTAATCTTTGCTAGTTTGTGTATAGCGTCTTTCTGCTACATATTTGTTGCACTTGGGTTTAAGTCTAATTTCATTGTTGATCCAATTGGGCCTCGAGCCTTTCCCTTGGGAATTGGGATTGGGTTACTAATCTTGAGCGGTGTTTTAGTTAAGACTTCTAATGATAAATCTAGTTTTAATTTCAACTTTCAACAAACAGCTTTCGTTTTTGCACTTTGTATCTATGCCATCGCTCTCCCGCGAGTGACATTCGTCCTTGCGACAACGATCCTTGCTGCTAGTATGATCATTTTGTTTGAGGGGCCATGGCGGGTCGGACTATTACTTAGTTTCTTTTTTTCAGTTTTAATATATGCCTTGTTTGTTTTTGTCCTTGGCGTCTCGCTTCCGGGAGTTTGAGTGTTAGACGGCATACTTCTAGCTCTGAATCCATTTAATATAGCTTTGGCAGCGGTGGGTGCTTTGACGGGTACTGTAGTTGGAATGCTTCCGGGCATTGGACCAATTAATGCGATTGCGATTCTGGTGCCACTATCGTTGGCAATTGATTTTCCACCTAGCTCGGTGTTGATACTGATGACGGCTATTTATTACGGTTCGCAATACGGCAACTCAATCAGCACTATTCTTTTAAATGTGCCTGGAACAGCTTCTGCGGTAGTAACGGCGATCGATGGTTATGCACTAACACAAAAGGGTAAAAGCGAGGCTGCTCTTGCAATGTCTGCTATAGCGTCCTTTTGGGGGGGGACGCTTTCGATTGTAGGATTTGTTGTTTTGACCCCAACACTATCTTTATTTGCAATTAGGTTTGGCCCTGCTGAATACGTTGCACTCATGTTTTTGGCCCTGTCATTGGTTTCCTCTCTTTCTGGCGGAAGTATCTTGAAAGCCAGCATAGCCACACTTCTAGGGTTGTCACTGTCAACCGTGGGGTTTGATCCACATAGTGCAGTGCCCAGGTACACTTTTGGTGTTTTGCGTCTTCTTGACGGCTTGGATTTCGTGGTTTTGACTCTTGGTCTTTTTGCAGTTAGTGAAATATTGGTCGCGCTTGATAAGCAAAGTTATAAAAATAAAATCACATCAAATCTTAGAGCGAAGTTGAATCATTGGTACATGTATGCAGATACGATGTTTAGGGGTACCGTGATAGGTTTTTTTGTAGGCCTTTTGCCTGGTGCGGGTGGGACGGTAGCGAGCTTTGCCGCGTATGCTATTGAAAAAAAACGCTATCCCAACATTGGAAGAGGTGAACTGCGTGGAGTTGCTGCACCAGAATCAGCGAATAATGCTGCGTCTACCGGCGCTATGATTCCACTTTTGACCATGGGAGTTCCAGGAAGTGGGACTACAGCGGTGCTTCTGGGTTCTCTTTTAGCGATCGGCATCGAGCCAGGACCAAGATTTCTAAATGAGAATCCTGATGTCTTCTGGGCCCTGGGTGCGTCGATGGTGGTGGGTAATGCCGCATTGCTTGCATTGAATTTGCCTTTGGTATCAATGTTTGCACGTATTATTCTAATGCCACGCTGGTTGTTAAATCCTTTGATTGTTGTCTTGAGCACTGTAGCGGTGTATTCAGTTAATGGCAGCACATTTGACATATTTATCATGGTTTTAATCGGGATCTCGGGTTACATTCTTCGGAGATGTGGATTTCCTCTTGCTCCAGTAGTGTTGGGTTTTGTTCTAGGTGGATTAATGGAGCGAAGTCTCAGAAGGGCTATGGCGATTAGCGATGGAGGTTGGGAGATCTTGATTTCAAGTAACCTTTCGATAGGTATTTGGTCACTCGCACTTTTGGGATTTATTGTGCCCGTTGTTTTGAGACAATATCGGGGATAATCGTTATTATCAAAGAGAGGTAAGCCATGCGATTACGTGTGTTTCTGATAATTTCAATGTGGGTGGTTTCACCGGTGATTGTCTCTGGTCAGTCTGTCCAGATATCGGATCGGCTTGCTACTCCACAGCAAACGATGCAGAACTTTTTATATTGGCAGAATCCTCCTAATGTAAATATTTCAACTGCCTCGGAAGCTTTAACCATAGATCCATCTATATCTAAGGAAAAGCGGTATGTGTTGGCGAGACAGTTGAAGGCCGTTTTAGATGGACGCGGTCTTCTGGTGCATCTTTCAGAAATTCCGAATGACTCTGATTTTATAGAAGAAGTCACAGGCGAGAGCAGGTTTCGACTTTTTCCGATCAGAACACCCGAAATCTATTTGGTCAAAGTAGGGGAGAAGTGGTTGTTTTCGAGACAGACACTGATTGCTACACCGAGGCTCTATAGTGAGACTTTTAGCGTAGCAGCTCAGCTACTTATTGACGCTCTTCCACCAGTTTTCCAGTTCAATTTTCTAGGTATGGCTTTGTGGCAGTATACGGGAATATTTTTTGTCTTGTTGGTCGCATTTTTTGTTCGAAAAGTCTCTGAGTTTTCGCTTCGTAAATTAGCTGGTTGGCTTGTTAAATACACTCCGCCGCATTTGGATGAAGAGGTCGTTCTTAAATCCATCAAACCTCTGAGTTTTTTGATTTTCACTCTTACGATCCGATTTTTTTATGCTGACCTTCAACTTCCGGTACATGTTAACGCTACCGTGAATTTCGCTCTGGACGTGATGATTGCGGCAAGTATTTTATGGCTTTCTTTTCAAGTCGCGGATTTGCTTTGTGATCGCCTTACTCGTATTACAGCGCAGACCGAAACCAAATTTGACGATCAGCTGATTCCGATGTTTCGCAAAATGCTTAAGATCTTTGCGATTACCATTGGTGTTCTAATACTTATGCAGAGCTTTGGCTATTCCATTAGCTCATTACTGGCTGGTTTAGGCATTGGTGGTGTTGCAGTAGCATTAGCCGCTCAGGATACTCTGGCTAATTTTTTCGGGTCGATTACGATTTTTGCTGACAAACCGTTTCAGATTGGCGATTGGATCGTTACGGGTAAGGTAGAAGGGACTGTGGAGGAGGTAGGTTTTCGTTCCACTAGGATACGCACCTTCTATGATTCGGTAATCAGTGTCCCAAATTCTAAGCTAGCAAATTCGGATGTTGATAACATGGGCCTCAGGCGCTTTCGACGGATTAGGCAGGTACTAGGGGTAACATATAGTACAACCCCTGAACAAATGCAGGCTTTTGTTGAGGGGGTACGAGCCATTATTACTGCGAACCCCTCGATGAGAAAAGATTATTATGAAGTGCATTTTAATGGCTATGGCGATTTTTCACTAAACGTTTTAGTTTACTGCTTTGTGAAGGTTTCAAATTGGAGTGAGGAACTGAGAGTGAAACATAATTTCTTTCTTGAAATCCTTCGTTTGGCAGACCAATTGAATATTGAGTTCGCATTTCCTACCCAAACGGTTCATCTTGATGGTTATGTTGGCGAGGAAAGTGGAAAAGAAGATCGAAAAGTTTCTAATGAGGAGCTTGCAAAATCCGTGGTTGACTTTGGTCCAGATGGGAGATTGTCCCGCCCTGGGGGACCGCGTCTAACTGTGGATGGAAAACTCCTCGATTATGGTCCAGATGCAAGTACAACACGCGGATCGGAATGAGGAAAGGAGCATCAGATGCAGCTTGTAGATACGGATAATGCACCAGCGCCAAGGGGACATTACGCTCAAGGCGTTACACACGATGGATTTTTGTTCGTTTCTGCACAACTACCAATTGATCCGATCACTGGTAAGCATGAGAAGGGCTCGATCGATAAACAGACTATACAAGTCCTGAAGAATGTTTTAGCGATTGTTGAGGCTGCTGGTGGTGATAAAAGCACCGTTGTGAAAATCACGGTTTATGTGACTGATATTTCGCTTTGGGCTAAAGTTAACGCAGTGTACGCCGAATTTTTTGGTAATTTTCGCCCTGCAAGATCGGTTGTTCCAGTGAAGGACCTTCACCATGGGGTGTTGTTAGAAATGGAAGCGATCGCGGTCGTGCCGACGAATAAATAAATTAAAGTAGATGTTTGATGTCGTCAACAAGTTACTGAAAGTTCGATTTTTTCATTATGTGAGGTGGGTATAAATTGGATCTAAATGCTATAAGTAGGAGGTATACGTGAAGAGGTCACATCGCCGTCATCTGAAACAAGACGAGCTTGTTCATGGTTTAGATAGTGCAATGACTTGGAGTCAGCGGCACGGAAAGAATATTCTTAATATCACCTTAGTTGTTGTAGGAGCGGGTCTTCTGCTAGGAGGACTTGCTATATATCGGAGTAGGCAGGCTCAGTCGGCGCACACACTGTTTTCCGCAGCTCTGAAACAATTCCACGGAGTAGTTCTGTCTGGTACAGGAGCAGAGCCAACTCCTGGCGTTGCTACCTTTAAGAGTTCTAACGAGCGTTACCAAGCGTCTTTGCTAGCATTTCAGGATGTAGCTGAGAATTTTGGTGGTTACGATGCTGGACGTTTAGCAGAATACTATATGTCGATATGTCATATAGCACTGGGTAATCTCGATGTGGGTTTGAATTCATTAGAAACAGTTCGTGAAGGAAAGAGAGACCTCCTCTATTATTTAGCATCACGTTCACTTGCAGCTGTAAAGATTGAGGTTGGTGATTTCGTAGGGGCGTCTGAAATGTATCGAAGTCTTGTAGATGATACCGAGAACCCTTTACCTAAAGATTATTTGCTTTTTGCACTGGGAAAGAATGAGGAACGCACCGGTAATAATGTTCAGGCGCAGCAATACTACGAACGAATACTTGCGGAACACCCAACTTCACAGCTAAGGGGTGAGGTAACAGAGCGTAATGATGCTCTAAAAGTTGACGGTTTACGTAGTCCCGAAATAGTTGATTGATGGATTTGTGTATTGGACGCATCAAAAATGACGACTGAATCGGACCCGGACCTTCAACCTCAGTCGAGCGCATTGCCTCGAAGTCGGTCCAACTGGTTACTGTATTTGTTCCTTTTCGTATCAGCTGTGTTCGTATTGTTTGTAATAAGTATCTTTTCCGTTTTCTGGGGGCTGCAGCCTAGTACCGTAACTTTGAATTCGGATACTACACTGTCTATCGACCTTTCTCATTCCTACCCTGAACAGCGTTTGTATGATTTGGACAACCCGTTTGCGAAATCATCGGGTATCACTTTTAGAGAGTTGTTGTTTAGAATTCGAGATGCTGGTCGTGATGAGCACGTCGAACGACTTCTGCTACTTATTCGTGGAACAGAGCTTGGTTGGGCTAATACGTTTGAGTTACGGGAACAGTTATTGAAGTTCAAAAAATCCGGCAAAGCGATTGTTGCTTTTATTGAGTCCTCGTCAAATAGAGAATATGTAATTGCGTCGGCCGCAGATCAGATATTTTTACACCCGAGAGCGTCTATCGACCTAAGGGGTGTTCGTGCGGAGGCGAGCTATTTCAAAAACGCATTAGGGAAAATTGGGATTGAGGCAGAATTTGAACGTTTTGGTGACTATAAAGACTCGCCCGATGCGTTTCTTCGAGAGACTATGAGTTCGGAGACCCGTGAAGCCCTTGGGGAAATTGTTGGTACATTACACCAAGAACTTGTAAACGCTCTTATGGATGGCCGTGGCTTTACGAGAGATGAGGCTGAGCAAACTGTGCGTTCTGGCCCCTTCACTAGCTCCCAGGCCCGAGACTTTCAATTGGTTAATGAGTTGAGGTATCTGGACGAGGTTTTTGAGGCGATGAATATTGAAAGAGAGTCAGAAGATCTTGTTGCAATCGCGAACTATGGAGGATTAGATGATAGCTCGGTAGCTCAGCCCACGAAGGGTCATATTGCATTGATTTATGGCATTGGGGCAATTGTCTCAGGATCTAGTGGTGAGGATTTGGTCTTCGGTCGTGTTATGGGCGCTGACACTATTGCACAGGCGTTTAAGACTGTTAGACTCGATGACAATATCGATGCTGTTGTTTTTCGTGTCGATAGTCCCGGCGGTAGCGATGTCGCTTCGGACACTATTTTTCGGGAGGCTTGGCTAACAAATCAAAAAAAACCAGTAGTTGTATCTATGGGCAATGTTGCTGCTTCTGGTGGTTATTGGATTGCAATGGGTTCCGATGCGCTCCTTGCAGAGGAAACATCGATTACTGGTTCTATAGGAATCTACGCTGGAAAATTCAATCTTTCTGGTTTTTACAAAAATTTGGGTGTCCACCGGGAAGGTGTTTCAAGTGCGGGAAATGCAGATTTCTATAGTGATATTCGCAATTTTACCGCGTCGGAACGAAACCAGTTTCGGAGCATGGTGGAAGACGGATATCAGGCATTTATTGACCGAGTGGCTGAGGCTCGAGGTAAGTCTGCTGCATAGGTCCATAGTGTTGCGGGGGGTCGGATTTGGTCTGGAAGAATGGCTTTGAAACATGGCCTCATTGATGGACTCGGTGGTCTTGAGCAGGCATTGGAGCTTGCGAAAGAAAAAGCAGGTTTTGAGGAAACCGATAAGGTCGAACTCCACACTTTTCCGGCGGAGAAAAATGTTGTCGAGGTGCTGTTGTCAAAAGTTTTAGAGTCTCGTCATTCACCGTTTAGTATTAAGGGTATTGTTTATTCCGAGAGCCTTTTAAACGCTTCCCCGTTGCTAACTGAGGTTGTC
>CAZFLB010000049.1:0-12950 GCA_964518945.1 uncultured Acidobacteriota bacterium
TGTTCATTGAACTTAAAAACGAAATTGATATGGCGACGACAGTTCACTGGCATGGTCTAAGACTGGATAACCGGTTTGATGGTGTTCCAGGCTTAACTCAGGCACCAATTAGGCCTGGAGAGACTTTCAGCTATGAGGTTCATTTTCCTGATTCCGGGTTGTATTGGTACCATCCCCATATGCGTGAAGACATCCAACAGGACCTAGGCCTTTATGGAAATATGTTGGTTTCACCGCTGGAGCCAGACTATTACAGTCCTGTCAATCGAGAAGAAATACTGATTCTCGACGACCTCCTTATGGATGATGCTGGCCCGATTCCTTGGGGAGATAGGGCGCCAACGCATGCTCTTATGGGTAGATTTGGGAATGTGATGCTTGTGAACGGCCTGACTGACTACGAGCTTTCTGTTAAACGTGGATCGGTTGTCCGGTTTTACTTGACCAATGTTGCGAATACTCGCACTTTCAATGTTGTATTTGGTAACCAGCCAATCAAAATTGTTGCATCTGACGTAAGTAAATACGAAAGAGAGGAGTGGGTTGAAAGTGTTGTTATAGGGCCAGCAGAGCGCTATATCGTAGAGGTTCTTTTTGATAGTCCAGGCGTAAATAAAATCGAGAATTCGATTCAGGCAATTGATGACTTTATGGGACGTTTCCACCCTGACGTAAATGAACTTGGTACTGTAAGAGTAGTAGAGGAGTTTGTCGCTGAAAGCTACCAGGATGATTTTAAAATTCTTCGTGACAATATAGATGTCCAGACTGACATCGAGTCTTTTCGAAAGTATTTAGATAAGCCAGTGGACCATAGACTTGAACTCACTCTAGACATCGAGGATATGCCTTTACAGATAGTCCAGGCTATGCAGTTTGAGGCCGGTCTGTACGCACCACCTATTGAGTGGAACGATGCAATGCCGATGATGAACTGGTTGTCGAGTTCTGAGCAGGTACATTGGAAACTATTAGATCCAGACACTGGCAGAGAAAATATGGATATTAATTGGCAGTTCACCGTCGGTGACATTGTAAAGCTAAGACTTTTTAACAACCCGAACACAATCCACCCTATGAATCATCCTTTTCACGTACACGGACAGCGCTTTCTGGTATTGGCGCTTGATGGTGTTCAAAATCAAAATCTTGTATGGAAAGACACTTCTATTGTTCCAGTAGGTACGACGATGGATATACTTATTGATATTACGAACCCAGGTGATTGGATGATGCACTGCCACATAGCCGAACATCTTCACTCTGGGATGATGACTTCGTTCGCTGTTAGCGAATCTGAACTCTCATCATCTCTAGGTCATATGGAAGAAAAACAACATGAATTGGGAGAGGAACTGTTAGTGGGGGCAGAGAGCTTGTCTAAACGTCGTTAGATAAAATATAGACCGTTGATATTTTGGATGTTGCAGGTGCTTAAGGCTAGGTGGCGAGGGAGAGGAACTTTGGAAATTGTTTTTGCTTTAGAGAAGGAAAACAGAAAAACTTATGTAGTTCTAAGAGACAACCTTAGTTGTTGGTAGGTGAATTAAAATTTGTTGGCAGGAGTGTGATTTACATTACATAGAGTGAATAGATGAGAACTAAGGGAGCCTTGCGACTCACAACCAAGAGTACCAATAACGTTACGATGCCAATCGAAAAATTGAGCCACATTGCGGCAATAATTGTTGGGCTCCACTTTCTGTTGGTTACTCAGATTTTCGCGGTATCTCAACTCGCAACGGAATCACGGTCAGGACCTATCAATGTGAGGACATTTGTTCACTATGTTAACTGGTATAACGGCAATAATTGGAATACCACGACATTTCCTGCTAACGGTTTAGGAGAGTATGACTCTTGGGACCCTCATGTTATTGCGTTTCATAAATCTACTTTCTTGAAATTCGATAAGACTCCTTTAATCTCGTGGTGGGGTAGGGATGATCGGAGAGGTGATGCATTTCTAGAGACATTTTTCAGCATTCCCCCGGCCGATCATGATGGTGATGTTCGAGTTGCCCTGCTGTATGAAGCTAGAGGAATATTTCTTAAAGAGGGTGAGGAGGTAATTGATTTCAATTCACACGAACAACGGGCGCAATTTGTTTCAGACATGATTCATCTCGATCGAAAATATTTTTCAAACTTGGAGTTTCGTGATCGATTTTTTCGTATCGAAGAGAAGCCTGTGGTTTTTGTTTGGTACTCTCACGCGTTTTCGGGACCTTTTCAGGATGCAGTGGGTGAAGCTCGTAAATATGTTGATTTTTACTTAATCGGCTCGAATTTCACGTTGAAAGGGAATTTTCTTGATGAGTGGAAGGAGTTCATTCCAGCGTTTGATGCAATATCTGCTTATGGAGCTTACGACCAGGATTATTTGAAACAATTTGGGGGACCAAACAACAAATATATAACCCAGTATTTCACTGGAGCAGCGTTGTGGTCGCGATGGCTTGAGGAAAATGCTCCGAATACCGATTTGATGTTACCGATGTCTTTCGCGTTTGATAACTCTAGGTCTGAAAACAGTACACTTTCGTTTTATATGAATGCCTATGAAGCTTCACTTTTTTCCCAAAAGGTGAAACTCTCTATTCAATGTTCTATGGCAGATAATCCAATATTTAAGAAGGTGATCCCGGCTATCATTTTTGCTTCTTTTAATGAGCATTTCGAGGGGACAGCTATGGAGCGTTCCACTCATTATGAGGACAAGAATAGACCATATTACGTTTATGGAGATATTTATAGAGATGTGTTTGTTGACCCGATTAAGCGATATTCTTATGTAGATCCGATGGTATGCGAAAGCTTACTGTACTAGCGGCCCGTGATGTTTCCATTTTCAAGGATGGCGCAGGATTAGGATGTTGATTTGTTGTTAGTAGAGGAAGCTACCTCGCTTCGGAAAATCATCTGGTAGTCCGTATGATGTTGATTCTATGATGCGGAGGTCTTCTTCTGTGGGAAAGTAAATCATGATGTCTGAAATTAGATCTTCGTAAGGTAGTTGTTTCCCTTCAGTTGTTTCAAAAACTCTCTGTTTTAAGTGGCTGATTAGTGCAGTTGACTCCTCTACCGAACGATACTCATCGGTTGGATCTGCAATAATGTTGTAGAGGCGAAAACTTCCCGGATTGAAATCGAAAAGGTCGAACCAATATATTTGTTCGACTCGAGGCATTGTGTTACGGATTTTTGGGAATACCTCGGTGAACCATTCTAGGTGATTGGCAGGACCTTCTACAGCAGACTCTGTGATCCAAACTGGTTTGTCAGTGAGATCAGCAAGTCGTTCGATAAAACGTTTGCTATATATGTGAAAAGCAATACGGTCACAGTAATTTTCACTGCCGGTTTCAATCATTTGTATTGCGCGAAGGAAGCCTTCTGCGCTTGACACCGGTGCAGCCGCGACGACTAATGTTGATGGGTCAATTTCCTTCAAATGTAGGTAAGCAGGTCGCAGAAAGTTACGGACGTAATCTATAGGGGAAATCCCATAGAAATATGTGGGTTCATTCAAAATCTGAGCTGAAAAGGTCCCTTCTCTTTCGATGTCCTTAGATGCTTTAAGAACACTACCCCCGAAGATTTTTTGATAGGTGTCGAAGACCTCTCCTCGAGTTCGGGAGTCCATGAGTGCTTCGAGAAGGTCGAAACCCGCAAATGAGTCGATGATACCCACTACGTCGATTCCTAGGGCTCTCGCTGCACGAACATATGGGATGGCTGCAAGAAAGTCAGGCCCAAAGTGTTCAAAGGAAATAGTTATTCTCAATTGTTCAAAGCCTAGTTCATAAAGGTTTTTCATCTGCAAATTAACTAAGCGTGGAGAAATTATGGGGAGGCTAAAGCCGGCGTTTTGTTCGAGTCGCCTCAGGGGGGCAATGTTGATGCCTCCATTGATTCGTGGTACCGGAGGTAAGTGTGGGGCTCTTGAAATTGTACTGACTAAACTGGTAACACTCAGCTCGAGGAACTCTCGTCGTTGTAGTAGGTTCAAGATAGAATCACTATAGCGTACGAGGCTTGTAGGTTGTCTATGTTTAACGGAAAACTTAATAAAACTGATGGATTTTATAGAGGTTCAAGAAGTTTGGTGTTTATTGTTGTGTGCTAGTTTGTGCTGTTAGGATTTGCACCTCGGTTAGCTTGAAGGAGTTCTCATGATGAAATCGATATTTGTAATGCTGTTGGCTGTACCAGTTATATCTAATCCACAAGATACTCCGTGGGACGTTAATACTGCCTATGGTCCGGCTAGCGAACTGGATTTCACGGTGACGGAAGCAACCTGGATGAATTTAGATGTTAGCCCAGAAGGCTTAGAAATCGTTTTCGATGTATTGGGAGATCTTTATTTGATGCCGATCCAAGGTGGTATGGCGACCCGGATTAGTTTTGGAGCGGCGTATGATATGCAGCCACGATTTTCTCCAGATGGAACATCGATTGCATACGTGAGTGACAGAAATGGTACGGCCAATCTTTGGGTTATGGACCGAGATGGTCGGAACTCCCGTCAGATTTCCAAAGAAGAGAAGTGGTTTATTAACAGCCCTGCGTGGTCTCCTGATGGACAGTATCTTTTCGCTCGACATCACTTTGTAAAAGAGCGCTCTCTTGGCGCCGGAGAAATCTGGATGTACAACGTTGCGGGCTCTACAGGGTTGCAAGTTACTGAGAAAACAACGATTCAAAAAGATTCTGGAGAGCCTTCGATTTCGCCAGATGGACGTTATCTCTATTACAGTAAAGACATAACCCCAAGTCCAATTTTTGAGTATAACAAGGACCCGAATAGCGCAATTTACGCAATAGCTAGACGTGATTTGATAACAGGAGAAGAGAGGCTTGTGGTTGAGGCTCAGGGAGGGGCGACAACTCCTCAGATTTCGCCAGACGGTCAGTTCATCGCATTTATCCGAAGGGTGCGCTTACAGAGTTTATTGTACGTTCAGAATCTTGCTACTGGAGAGCAGTGGCCAATTTTTGATGGTTTGGACAAGGATCTACAAGAAGCATGGGCCATCCACGGTTTGTACCCGCAATACAGTTGGAGCTCAGATGGTGCTGAGATTTATATTTGGGGGCAAGGAAAAATTTGGCGCGTGGATGTTGAGGAACGTGCCGGCAAAGTAGTTCCATTTACAGCGCATGTACAACAGACAATTCATGATGCTGTGCGCTTTCAGCAGACAGTTTTTACAGAAAACTTTCCTGTACGAATGCTGCGGCATGTTACAGCCTCTCCAAACGGTAAAGAAGTTATCTACAGTGCACTTGGACGCCTATATCGTCACCACTTTGATAGCGGTGATACAGAGCGGGTGAGTTCCGAAAATGTGATTGAGTTCGCGCCAGCTTTTTCTCCGGACGGCCATTTACTGGCTTACTCAACATGGTCTGATAAGGAGAAAGGTCGTGTCCGTATTCTTAATCTGGATGATATGAAAGGCCGGGATCTGATTACTGCTCCCGGACATTATTCGGAAACCTCTTTTTCCCGGGACGGGAGGAAAATTGTTTATCGACGCACCGAAGGTGATTTGATCCGCGGAGAAACGTTTGGAACCGACCCCGGAATCTATATCGTTGATGTTGATTCAGGTAAGTCAGAAATAGTACGAGAAGAAGGTTTTGAACCCCGCTTTGACAACTCTGGTCAGCGAATCTTTTTAAACGAACGTCGTAATAAAAAATTGGTGCTGGTAAGTACAGATTTGAATGGTGATAATGAAATAGTTCATTTTGAATCCGACAACGCAACTCAGATTGTGCCGTCACCTAATGGTAAGTGGATTATTTTTGCGGAACGCTTCAAAATATTTGTAGCACCATTTGCAAAATCTGGCAGGATCGTAAAACTAACCCCTGAAAGTGCAGCGTTGCCGGTAGTTGAGATCTCTGAAACTGCTGGTTATTACCTCCATTGGTCTGAAGATAGTCGCCAGATTTATTGGAGTTTAGGGCCAGAGTTTTATACCCTAGCACTTGAACCAACTCTCAAATTTGATTTAGCTCCCAGCAAACGGTCCATAGGGTTTTTAGCATCTAGCGACTTGCCTTCGACGAATATGGCTCTTGTTGGAGCACGTATTATTACGATGAAAGGAGAAGAAGTTATCAACAGAGGTACCATTGTCGTAAATCAAAATCGTATTGTGGAGGTTGGTGAGTCTGATGTTGTAGAAATCTCTAATGGCACTCATCAGATTGATGTAAGTGGCCGTACAATTATTCCTGGTATTGTAGCTGTGCACGGGCACCTAGGGAGTCCTAGCCATGGCATCATTCCTGAGCAGAACTGGCGTCTGGTCGCGAATTTGGCTTATGGGGTGACAACAACACACGACCCTTCTAATAATACGGAAACAGTGTTTACCAATTCCGAAATGATCCGCGCCGGTGAGAAACTCGGGCCACGGTTGTATTCGACCGGTACGGTTCTTTATGGAGCAGAAACTCCTTTTAAAGCTGTCATACGTAACTACGATGATGCGCTTGCTCATTTGAAACGTTTGAAAGCTGTTGGGGCTTTTACAGTCAAAAGTTACAATCAGCAAAGACGAGACGTCAGGCAGATGATCGTGAAAGCAGCACGTGAACTGGAGATGATGGTTTTGCCAGAAGGAGGCTCTCTTCTGTATATGGATAACACTTTTGTGCTGGATGGCCACACTGGATTGGAGCATTCGTTGCCGGTTCCCAAACTGTATGAAGATGTTGTGACTTTATTTGCGAAGAGTGGTACTGGCTACACACCAACACTGATCGTCGGTTTCGGGGGCCTTTCCGGAGAATTTTACTGGTATCAACATGATGAGGTTTGGCGTAACGAACAGTTATTACAGTTTACGCCCAGAGAGGTCGTAGATAGAAGGGCACGTCGTCGACTTATGGCGCCGGAGAATGATTTTAACCACGTGCTGTTAGCGAGAGGTGCAAAACAAATCGTGGATGCTGGTGGTTCAGTTCAACTTGGTGCCCACGGTCAGGTCCAAGGGCTAGGAGCTCATTGGGAGTTATGGATGTTCCATCAAGGAGGTATGACGGAACTTGAGGCCTTAAGATCTGCTACATTGAGTGGTGCCCAATATCTGGGCCTTGATAAGGAGTTGGGCTCTATAGAAAAAGGGAAGTTGGCCGATCTTGTTGTTCTTAACGACAACCCCCTCGAAGACATTCGCAATACTGATAGCGTACTGAACGTTATGTTGAATGGGCGTTTGTATGATTCAGCAACCATGAATGAATATGGTAACGATGTAAAGCCCAGACCATTATTTTATTGGCAAAAAGAGCACTGAGTTAAATCTAACTGTTAACTCTGTTCGTTCTGCGTGCTACGGGAATTTGACTTTGAGTTACTCGTCACTTCGTTCTACATTTGAGCTAATGCGGTAGAGTTTCGAAGCAGTTCTTATGATTAAGCTGTCTCGAAGAATAGCGGGCGTCGAAAGGGTTACTTCATCAAGAGAATTTTGGCCGATCACCTTGAATTCCGAACCAGCTTGAATTACATAAGTAACACCGTCTTCACTCAAACAAAATATCTTATCGTCATATGCCCATGGTGAAGCAGTGAAATTTCCAGCGGTTGGATCAATTCTTCGTTTGTCGTAGATTTCCTCTCCTGTTTTGGCATTGTGATTAGTTAAGAACCCCATGTCGTAGAGCGTGTAGTAATTTTCTCCGTATGCGAGTGGCGAGGGGTTGTATGAGCCAGCCTGTGGTTGATGCCATGCTATGAAGTCATTTTTTGTTGTACCCTTATCTAAAGTTATGTCTCCATAGGCACCTGGTCTTATTGCGTATACGGGTCTTAGTGAGTCACGATGGTAGCCAGATGAGATGTATAGAAGCCCATGTTTTGAAAAAGGGGTTGGTATTGTAATGGTTGACATTCCTGAAAGTGACCACAGCATTTCACCGTCTAGGGTATATGAACGAATTTTTTTACTGCCAGTCGTTATGATTTCTGTACGCAATGAGTTTTCCCAGATAAACGGTGTTGACCAATTACTCTTTTCGTCCCTATCTATACGCCAGAGCTCTTTTCCTTTGGACGTGTCAAAGGCAATTATGTATGAGTCCTCTTCGTTGTCATTGACGACGTACAGCGTGCCGTTGTGCAGTACTGGAGAGGACCCCGTGCCCCAGCCATTTCTGGTAGTTGCCTGTTTTAAGCGAGTACTCCAAGCCATGTCGCCTTGATGATTGAAAGCGAATACTCCAAGATTACCGAAATGTGCATAGATGTGATTTTTGTCCAGAACTGGAGTCTCAGAAGCATAACTATTCTTTAGGTGTCTGGCCTTGTTTGGCAAGCCGTCTTGAACTTCACGTTCCCAGAGGATTTTGCCTGTGTTCCAGTCCACTGCCATAACTACCCAACGATGTTCGCCTTCTGGAATGCTTTGAGGTCCCCCACTATAAAGGCCAGTTCTGGGAGAACCTGGATCTTTACTAGAGATGACGGACGTTAAAAAGATTCGTTCGCCCCACACGACTGGAGAAGACCAGCCACGACCAGGTATTGGAGTGCTCCATGCTATATTTTCAGTAGTGCTCCACGAAGCCGGAAGGCCTTTTTGTTCAGTGGTTCCCAGTGAATTCGGTCCTCGGAATTGAGGCCAGTTGTCTTGTGCCGAAGCTGTTAGAGTAATTAGGCTGATTAGTGAGAAGCATAGATAAATCATTGTTAAAGATTAATTCTATGTTTCTGATTCTGCAAGTTCTTTAAAAACGGCCATGGCAGTGGATTGACCACTGACACCTGAGGCCCATCCAGCGTAATGCGCAATGTGAGTCATCAGCTCGAGGATTTCTTCCTCTGAAAGCTTGTCTGAACCAAGGCGTGCACCACGAATATGTGACTTAAGCTGTGGCACTTTACCCTGAGAAGCTAATAGGCAAATTGTAATAAGTCTCCTGTCTCGAATAGATAACCCTTTTCGGCTCCATATTTTACCGAACAAGTGATTAATGGAAAGTTCTTGGATGCCGGTTAAATTTTGAGTGTTAGGTGCAGGTTGGCCCAGAACTTTTAAATACATCTCGGCTCCTACGGAGTCTCGGTTAGTTTCTTGCATGATGTTTTTCCTTATTGTTTGTATTTTTGTAGTTGTATTGTTCGACACGAGTTTCATTATCTATTTTGCAAACTCTATTCTCTAACTGCCTTGGAAGTCTGATTAATGTCATGATTCGCAATTTGGTTTACTTAGCGAGTACACTTACCTTGTGTTGCCTTTATTGTCTTAGGGGTGAGTCATGTCTCTTAGTGTAACGGGTTTTATACTGGCAGTTCTATCGTTTCAAGTGGAACCAACGGTCGAACTAAGTGAAGAAAAACGAGGATTTATTGAGTTCTCAAGAGCGGATATTCGTAAAATAAACCACTCTATTAAGATATTTTTGTGGTTTGGAAAAAATCGAATTCGGTATATTGATGAAATCGGTACCGAAGGCGATCGAATGGTCAAATTGCAGGCTCCGGAAGGAAAACATAAGTTTGTCGTTGTCATTCAGCCAGTTGGTGATCGGGTTAGTGCAGGGGCACCGAGTAATGTTGTTAGGCGCAGACGACCTAATGTAGAAGTTGACGTTGTGGCTGGACATACCACCTCAGTTAGTGTTGGTGGCTTCACTGACTTTGCGCGGGGGCCATCTCAAGGTGACCCGTTCGGCACTAAATTTGTTCGCCCCTTAGATGTACCGGAGGCTTCTCAGTTTCGGACTCAGATTACTGTCGGAAAACCTGAGAAGAGGTAATAATGGCTTTAGAGTTGCCAGATAGCTCTGCCCTCCAAGTTGCTTCTCTGTTGTTCCGTAACAACTAGAACAGGAATCGCGGCAACTTCCAGCTGTACATGTTACTAATGTCCTAAGGCGCGAAGCCGCTTTGACTCCGAGTTTTCAAAGAACCACACTTAGGAGAACATGGATAAACTTAACTTCTTAAGTATACTGTTTCACCGCCAACAACTGTACGTGCAACCTCAATTTCCTTGATGCTGTCAGGTTCGGCCTCTCTCGGGTCTTTCTCTAAAATAACAAAATCAGCTAGCTTTCCCTTGGTGATGGATCCTTTTATGTCTTCTTCAAATGAAGCATAGGCGCCGTTGATGGTACAGATACGAATTGCATCGAGCACTGAGATGATTTGATTTTCACCCCAAACACGGCCTTCAACATCTTTTCGAGTCGTCATACTTTGGATTGCCATCATTGGCTCATAAGGACCCGGCACATAATCTGATGCTGGGGCAACAGGAATGCCATAATCAAGAAAGCTCTTGTGGGCAAACATCCACTTCATTTTTTCAGCACCGTAGTCCTCCCACTTGCGGCCATGATAGTGAACGTAAGTATAAAATGGAGTCGGAATGGACCCTGTATCTTTAATACGTTGGAGAAGGCTTGGGTTTACCAGTGAGCAGTGTTCGAGACGGTGACGGATACTTGGCCTGGGCCATTTATTGATAACTCGCTCGTAGGCGTTGAGCACCATATCGATTGCCAGATCACCGTTTGCGTGAATTCCAACTTGAAAATTGTGACGATGTGCATCCTCGACGGCTTCGTGAATTTCTTCTTGGGTCATAGTTAGAATACCGTGGTCATCCGGACGACCTTCGTAAGGAGTGCTCATTGCCATTGTTCGCCCAGAAGCTGATCCGTCAGCACCAAATTTTACTCCGCCGACTTGCAACATCTCATCGCCAAATCCGGTATATATGCCAGCAGTTTTACAACCCTCGAACATTTCGCCCCGAACCATCATGTAGACACGCATTTTTAGTTCGCCTGCGTTATATGCATCTTGGTATGCCATACCGCTTTCGGTTCCACAGCTTGCGTCGTGAACGGAGGTGAGCCCTGATGAAGTCATCATTTCAGAAATGAGCTTGACGCCAGCCTGACGCTGTTCACGGGTACTTCCTGATGGAGTTACTCGGCGGAATAGAGCGCTGGCTCGTTCCGCAACTTTCCCTAATAATTCGCCGTTGCTATCGTGATAAATATGCCCCCCTGCAGGGTCTGGAGTATCTTTGGTGACATTAGCGACTTCTGCAGCCTTTGTGTTAAACCAGTAAACGTGTCCGCCTCGGTGCGAGACGTATACTGGATGGTTAGGTGCTGCCTCGTCCAGGTCCTTAATGTTAATTTGACGTCCTTCACGTACCTTGGTGTCGTCATATTTAAAGCCCAATACCCATTCTCCAACGGGAGTCCTTGATGCCCGATTTCGAATTGCTTGCTTTATGCTGTCTATGCTACGAAGGTCAAGGTTTACAGCAACGATCTCTCGCACGCCTCCAGATGCTGGGTGCGAATGAGCGTCGATGAAACCAGGAGTAACGAGAAGCCCTTCGGCATCGATGGTCTTGGTTTCACTGGTTATGATGTTGCGGATGTCCTCATTGGAACCAACAGCTACGAATCGCCCATGTTTGATTGCAAAAGCTTCCGCATAGGGAAGTTCATCATCTATTGTGAGAACTTTGCCGTTGATGAGAGCTAAGTCTGGAGCCGCGGTGTCTGCATTCACGTTCGCATTAGTTTCACGGATATTTGTCAAGCTGAGTCCTGCTGCGGCTGCACCAGTGAGGCGTAGAAATTGAGAACGTGTATATCGTGTCATATCCCTTTCTCCTAGAGCTCCTTCTTAGTTGTTGCCGACGCGGTATTTTTCAAACCATGCCAGTACATATACGATTTTGGCAACCAATTGACTTGGTCGTTTAACGATATTGTGTGCAGCACCGGGAACGCGAACTAGTGCAGTATCAATTTTGAGAAGTTTCAACGCCTGAAAGAATTGTTCGGACTCCGACAGCGGAGTTCGGAGATCAGCGTCGCCGGTGAGCATCATTGTAGGTGTTGTAACTTGTCCTACATAACTGATAGGAGAGAATTTCATATACGCTTCTGGGTTTTCCCAAGGTGAACCAGGATAGCGATAGTTGTGATAGCCATAGTAATTGTCGGCGACCAGAACTTTTGAGTACCAGTTGATTACAGGTTTTGCTGCGACTGCTGCTCGAAAGCGGTCCGTCTTGCCTACGATCCAAGCTGTCATAATTCCTCCGGCGCTTCCACCGGTTACGAAAAGATTACGTTCATCAATGTAGCCTTTTGCGATGATTGCATCAACTCCTGACATCAAATCATCGTAATCTTGACCTGGGTAGTTGTGGTAGAGCAGGTCTCCGAATTCTTGACCGTAGCTTGTGCTTCCTCTTGGATTTGCATATAGCACTACATAGCCGGCAGAGGCCATGAGTTGAATCTCTGCAGAAAATCGATCTCCGTAGTTACTAACAGGGCCACCATGGATTTCAAGAATTAAAGGGTACTTTTGATTCTTATCGAATTCTGGTGGCTTAGCAATCCAACCTTGTATTTTGCGGTTATCGAAGGAGGATTCCCACCAGATTTCTTCGACTGACCCAAGCTTTTTGCTGTTGAAAAGATCTTTATTGAGTGTGGTGAGCTGTTTGGCAGCAGAAGAGTCAGTAGTAGAACCGACAAAAACATCACCTGGGTTAGAAGGGTTTGTTTGAGTAAGTGCAAATAAACCGTCATTCGAGACCGTGAAGGAGCCACCACCATATGGTCGACCATAAGAGTTGCCCCCATCTTTGGCTAGGACCCGCACTTCACCGTCAGGCGTTACATGCGCTAACTTGGTGTTGCCTTCGGAGTCGTATTGAAAATAAATTCCACTACCGTCGACCGCCCAATATGGGTTAGAGGCACTTCTATCCAAATTTTCGGTGAGATTTTGCTTCCCAGTTCCATCAATATTCATTGTATATAGATGAGAGGTTTGATACGTTCGGATACGGTCGTCGTAGCCGATATAAGCGATTTGTTTTCCATCATGTGATACAGAGGGACTGTGATCTGGGCCATCCCTATCTGTTAGCGCA
>CAZFLB010000050.1:0-3638 GCA_964518945.1 uncultured Acidobacteriota bacterium
ATTTGAAATTGACTGAAGTTCATGAATAAAACTCCCTTGAAAAGAGAGAAATTCTAACATGTTCACACCACTGCAGTCCCAAGCTTAACTCCAAGTTTTAAAAATCTAACCAAACCAGTTCTTAGCTGGATAAATCCAAACTAGTTCTGATTAAATGACTGTTGAATTTGGATAATATTGGAGTGAACTGATGACACGATGCTTATTACTAACAACTTTATGTCTCGCTCTCACGCTACGGGCAACCGGACAAGATATTCCGCTATTCACCAATGATTTTTCACCAGAGGAATTTCACGAGCGTCGCAACAAAATTTTCAAAGCTATTGGGAACAATGCTCTCGCCCTTATTCAAGGTGCCCCGTCACCTATTGGTTACGTGCGATTTCGACAAAACAATTCCTTTTACTACCTCTCAGGAATAGAGTCGCCACATGCTTACCTTCTCCTCGATGGCACTACGCGACAAACGAGACTTTATCTGCCCCATCAAAACCGGCGGAGAGAGGCAAGCGAGGGAAAACTACTTTCGGCAGAGGATAATGATTTAGTAAGAAAAATTACTGGTATCAACTCAGTGTTTGGACAGGAACTTCTAAGTGAGCACCTTGCACGATTCGCTTGGAGTAGCAATGTTCCAAAACTTTACATTCCTTTCAAACCAGCCGAAGGGGCCGCAACTAGCCGAGACTTAGCTACAAGGGCCTTGTCAGACATTGCAAATGACCCTTGGGACGGCAGCTCTTCTCGGGGGGCACGTTTCCTCTCTAGGCTGAGAGAGCGTTTTCCTCAGTTTTCAATAGACGACTTATCTCCAGTCATAGATCAGTTACGAATTGTCAAATCGCCCAGTGAGATAAAACTCATCAGGAAAGCTACAAAACTGTCGGGCCTTGCCATCATGGAGTCCATGCGTTCGACTGAGGCAGGAATGATGGAGTACGAGCTAGATGCTATAGCAAAGTTCCTTTTTTTTAAAGAAGGTGCACAATCCGATGGGTATTATTCTCTCATCGCGGGTGGACCCAATGCCTGGTATCCCCATTATCACCGAGGTACTCGTGCCCTCCGCGACGGCGAACTCCTTTTGATGGACTACGCTCCCGACATCGGTTATTACACAAGTGATGTTACCCGCATGTGGCCTGTAAACGGGAACTTCAGCGCTTGGCAGAAAGAACTCTACGGTTTCTACCTGAGCTGCTACAAAGCAATCCTGGAATCCATTCGTCCAGGGGACGTAAATGCAATTATGGCCGACGCTGGAGCCAAGATGGAACGAGTTGTCGAAACTTGGCGATTTACAAAGCCAATTTATCGTAACGCTGCCGATCTCTTTGTTCAAAACTACAAAGAACGAGCTGGCCTAAGACAGGCAAGCTTAGGGCATAATGTTGGCATGGCCGTCCATGATGTGGGCATTCATGATGGCAACCTTGTTCCGGGAATGGTCTTCACTATCGAGCCTCAGTTTCGCGTTCCGGAAGAAAAAATTTATATTCGACTGGAGGACGTAATTCTTGTTACTGAAGATGGGGCTGAGAATCTCTCTTCGTTCCTACCAATGTCTATAGAAAAAATCGAGGCGACCATGCAAGAAAACGGCTTAATACAAATGTATAAAAGATAAATACATCCTGGCATTTCCAACCTATCGAGGTTGGCACACACGGTGAACATTCCTGAAAGGCATCATTGTATTCAACTGCGCTCTGCTGCAATGACGTATACAATCCGCTTATCCCTCTTGTACTTTCGTTCAAAATTGGTTCCTACAAACTCTCCGGGCAATGCTGACTTAAGCGGCTCAAACGCCACCTCTGTTAAACAAGAAAACTCCACTACTCTTTTTATGTGTTGGTAGTATTCGGGGTGATCTGTGATTATTGAAAGCCTCGCATTACACCGCATCTTTCTCACTAAAAGGTCAACAGTTTCCTCTTGAACAAAACGGCGCCTGTGATGTCGTCTCTTAGGCCATGGATCAGGGAAATAAACGTGAATAGCTTGCAGACTTTCGTCTACAACATATTCGTTAATAAAAATAGTTGCATCCGCATTGACAACCCGAGCGTTGTAACACTCGTTGCGTCTGAGACGATCAGCAGCTAACCGCCAGTAGCGGCGAGCGTGCTCTACACCAATAAAATTAACTGCCGGTCGAGCCAAAGATTCTCTTACTAGGAGAGTCCCTGTTCCGGAACCTATCTCAAGCTCGAGAGTTCGGTCATTTCCAAATAAAGATGTACTCTGAACCGACTGAGGTAAGTCCTCCTGAGACAGGCCAAAGCCTCTGTGCTCAAGAACCTTACCCGCTCTTAATCCCCCGCGCCCCATCTCTTACCCGAATTGTTACTTCCAAAGTGTTCATGTTACGCTATTATTTATGCAATCAAGTGTGTATCTCTTCACACAAAAAGACACCACACTCTTAAAAGTACTATTCATTTAATCTAACCATTGCAGTGAAAGTGGAGGAAACGTTTCCGTGAGTACTACAGCCCTCGAATCGCAATCTATACCGGCAGACGGCGGCATTGATTGGTTCGCAACTATCCCCTTCGCTATGGTCCACATTATGGTGCTTGGAGTATTCTGGGTGGGTGTAAGTCCGATCGCCCTGGGAGTTTGCTTATTCCTGTATTGGATCAGAATGTTTGCGATAACAGGCTTTTATCACCGGTATCTTTCCCATCGTAGCTACAAGACATCACGTTGGTTTCAGTTCCTATTCGCCGTTCTCGGAAACTCATCCGTTCAAAAAGGCCCGCTTTGGTGGGCCGCTCATCACCGACATCATCATCAATTTTCAGATGAGGATGAAGATGTTCATTCACCTATAAAACGTGGCTTTATATACTCCCATGTAGGTTGGATTTTTGCACGCAATAATTCTGCTACACGTATGCAATTAGTTCCAGACCTAGCAAAGTTCCCAGAACTTCGCGTACTCAACCAATTTGACGTACTTGTTCCGATTCTACTCGGAACTATGTGCTACGGATTAGGTGTGTATTTGCAGACTTATGCTCCTTCATTGAACACATCTGGACCGCAGATGCTCGTCTGGGGTTTTTTTGTGTCTACTACTGTTCTTGTTAATGCTACCTTCACCATTAATTCATTGTCTCATCTATTCGGGAAAAGACGTTATGAGACGAGTGATGATAGCCGCAACAACTGGTTGCTGGCTCTGTTAACAATGGGAGAGGGATGGCATAACAACCACCACCACTACGCTACAGCTGCTAGACAAGGGTTCTACTGGTGGGAAATCGATATCACTTATTATGGCTTATTGCTACTTGCCAAATTCGGCCTTATTTGGGACCTAAAAAGAGTACCTGAGCATATTCTCAATGAAGGTCGAACTGCTACGAACTCAGGAGTCGCTCCAGCCTGATTATTTCGAAAATGTTTTCTGAACATCCTCCGCGACTGAGTTCGATTTGATATGGATATCTCTTTGAGGGAATGGAATCTCTATACAATTGTTTCGAAATGCCTTATCAATTGCATAATTTAAGTGGCTTTTCAAACGATGGTAGTTTGGAGGTTCATCGGACCATATCAGCAACTCAAAGTTAAGAGACGAATCTCCAAACTCCAAGAAACGAACCTCCGGCTCAGGCTTTGAT
>CAZFLB010000051.1:0-4351 GCA_964518945.1 uncultured Acidobacteriota bacterium
CGTGATGCTCAATGGATGGGTAAGTTATATAACTTTCTTGGTTTGAGTGTAGGCATTGTTCAACACGATATGACCGATACGGAGCGGCAGGAAGCTTATCGAAGCGATGTCACTTACGGTACTAACAACGAACTAGGTTTCGATTACCTACGCGACAATATGAAATTTGACCCGTCGCTTTTTGTCCACCGCCTTTTTCCAAATGTAAGAAAATCGGCTGATGGAAAAGAAGTGGAAAAACTCTTTCATTTTGCAATTGTCGACGAAGTCGATTCCATTCTTATTGATGAGGCAAGGACGCCTTTAATTATAAGTGGTCCAGCTGAAGAATCGGCAGACCTCTATTACGATGTCGATCGAATTATTCCAAAACTGCGTCGTGATTTGGATTTTACAGTTGACGAAAAAACACGCACCGTTACTTTGACTGAAGAAGGTGTTCCTAGTGTTGAAAAACTGCTAAACGTTGAAAATGTTTACGACCCATCACAGATGCATATCCTTCATCATGTGTATCAAGCGCTCCGTGCACATACGTTGTACAAGCGTGATACTGACTATATGGTGAAGGATAGCCAAGTCGTTATTGTTGATGAATTCACTGGTCGTTTGATGCCTGGTCGACGGTGGTCAGATGGTCTTCATCAAGCGGTTGAAGCTAAAGAGCACGTTAAAATAGAGCGTGAGAATCAAACACTTGCGACCATTACGTTTCAAAATTACTTTCGCATGTATGACAAGCTTGCTGGCATGACAGGCACCGCAGAAACAGAGGCGGCTGAGTTTGAGAAAATCTATGAACTAGAAGTGGTTCCTGTACCTACAAACCGTTCCTTGATTCGTGATGAATACCCCGATGTCGTTTATCGTACCGAACGAGAAAAGCTCAATGCAATCGTAGAAGAGATACGAGCGATGGTTAATAAAGGCCGTCCAGTTCTAGTAGGCACTACGTCTATTGGAAAAAGTGAAAAGCTTGCACAGCTATTGAAGCGAAGTGGTGTTAAACATGTTGTTCTTAACGCTAAATACCATCAGATGGAAGCTGAAATAGTGGCGCAGGCCGGTCGGCCGGGTGCCGTTACTATCGCTACCAACATGGCTGGTCGTGGTACAGATATTCTTTTGGGGGGAAACCCAGAGTACTCTGCTAGAGTTGCTCTTAAACAGAAAAAACTAGAAGTGGAGGTCGGTTCTGAGACTTGGGAAACAGCATTGTCTGAGGCCAGAAAGGATGCTCTGAAGTGGCACGAGGAAGTTGTTGCAGCAGATGGGTTGCATATTCTCGCAACAGAGCGTCACGAATCGCGGCGCATAGATAATCAGTTAAGAGGTCGAGCGGGGCGCCAAGGAGATCCTGGAAGTTCTCGGTTTTTTCTGTCGCTTGAAGATGACCTGATGCGTATTTTTGGCAGTGAACGCATAAGTGGCCTTATGCAAAAGATGGGAATGGAAGAGGGTGTCCCCATTGAACACAAGATGGTGACGAATGCAATTGAGCGCGCGCAGAAACAGGTTGAGGGTCAGCACTTTTCTATTCGTAAGCATCTACTCGAATATGACGATGTTATGAACAAACAGAGAGTTGCTATTTACCGGTTGAGGCGAGACATTTTAGAAGGCAAGGACCAGCAAGAATATATTCTTGAGCTTGCAGAAAACATTCTGACTTCACTACTTGACCAACATCTTGATAGCGAGATAGATCCCGAAGAGTGGGACGTCGAAGGATTTCGTTCGGGCCTGCAATATCAATATGGCCTTGACGGTCTTGTTCTCAACAAGATTGAGTGGGATAGTTTGAATCGAGATGAAATTTTTGATGCGATTACTGCCTCTATACATGAGAAATTTAAGCAAAAGGAAGCAGTTATTGGTCCGGAGTTAATGCGGACGCATGAGCGAATAATCATGCTCCAAGTTGTTGACTCACAGTGGAAAGATCACCTCTATGCGATGGATCACCTTAAGGAGGGCATTGGTCTCAGGGGTTACGGTCAGCGTGATCCTCTTATTGAATATAAGAAAGAAAGCTTTAGTATGTTTGAAGCGATGTGGGGTCACATTGAGGATGAGATTGTCAGGTTGCTTTGTTTGTTGCAGCCTGTAAGAGAGTCCAATTTTGAAGCGCGCTCTCAGAAACCACAACGCTTTTCATTAAATGACCCAAGTGCCACGCCATCGGTGCTTAACACGCCCAATCTTGGTGCTGGAGGACAACCGAGAGAATCTCAAGGTGGGATTGATGCTGCTGTGTCTACTGTTAAGCGATCCGAAGCCAAAGTAGGGCGTAACGCACCGTGTCCTTGTGGGAGCGGGAAAAAATTCAAAAAATGTGGTGGTGCTGTTTTACGGTAACTTGAATCGGAAAGGGAATCAGGTTAACAGTGAATAAAAAATTTGAGGAGGCACTTACATTTGAGGATGTGCTTTTAGTGCCTCAAAAATCAGACGTCTTGCCATCTCAGGTGGATGTTACGACTAAGCTCTCGAGAAATATTACCCTCAACATTCCGGTTATCAGTGCCGGTATGGATATGGTCACGGAATCACGGCTTGCGATTGCTATCGCACAGTTAGGGGGGCTGGGAGTGATCCATCGAAATCTTTCCGCAGAGGCTCAAGCAGATGAGGTTGACAAAGTAAAGCGCTCAGAGAGCGGAATGATAGTTGACCCTATTACGATGAGTTCTGACCGTCCTATTTCTGATGCTCTTGAAGTAATGGCGAAATATCGTATTTCTGGTGTCCCGATAGCAGATGATGGAAAGCTCGTGGGGATATTAACTAACCGTGACTTGAGGTTTGAGACAAAGATTTCATTACCGATCTCTGAAGTTATGACTAAGGACAATTTGATTACAGTTCCTGTTGGCACAACCTTGGATGAAGCGCGTGCTCTTTTGCATACTCACCGTGTGGAGAAACTGCTCGTTGTTGATGTAGATTTCCGACTTAAAGGACTCATAACTGTCAAAGACATTCAAAAGGCCATGAAGTATCCAAATTCTGCAAAGGATGAGTTAGGGCGACTGCTTGTAGGAGCAGCTATTGGTGTGGGACCAAGTGCTATCGATCGAGCGAAACGGCTTTTTGATGCGAAGGTCGACGTGATAGTGGTGGATACTGCCCACGGTCATAGTCATGGTGTTCTCGAAACTGTCGAGAAACTGCGTTCCAGTTTGTCTGGTGTTGAGATTATTGCGGGAAACGTAGGTACTAAAGCTGCTACGGAAGATCTTATCCTTGCGGGTGTTGACGCAGTAAAGATAGGAATGGGTCCTGGGTCTATTTGTACTACTCGTATCATTTCAGGTGCCGGTGTACCGCAAATAACGGCGATTCTTCAGTGTGCTGAAGCAGCACACAAGCATGACATTCCACTCATTGCTGACGGAGGAGTTAGGTTTAGTGGTGATCTTGTCAAAGCCATCGCAGCAGGCGCCCAATCCGTAATGATAGGAAGTCTGTTTGCCGGGACGTCAGAGAGTCCTGGAGAAATAATTCTGTATCAAGGACGTAGCTTTAAGACTTATAGAGGTATGGGCTCTCTAGGTGCGATGAGCGATGCAACTAAAGACCGTTATTCACAGCAGGGTATTGAGGATTCTAAAATAGTACCGGAGGGTGTCGAAGGTCGTGTCCCATACAAGGGATCGCTTTCGGTGGTCGTTGACCAACTGACCGGAGGTTTGCGCTCCGGTATGGGTTATTGCGGTGCATCTACAATTCATGAACTTCAAGAGAAAGCATCGTTTGTCCGAGTGACGGCCGCAGGACACCGCGAAAGCCATGTCCATGATGTTATGATTACTAAGGAAGCTCCGAACTATCAATTGGATTAGCCAATGCTCCGTTCGTATGTCAAGATTCGGTTTGTAATTAAAGTCGTATCTTCGCTGGTAGCAGGATTTTTTCTGTGTTTGCCAATTGGCTGTAATATAGAGAAGTTCCCTCCGCTTATCACTGTGTATAGCCCAGCACTTAAGGTTTCGTTTCCTTTGCCACAAGGCTGGACGGCTGATGAGGTGCGAAGTCAGGCCGGGTTTTATATGCAGACTTTCACCGGTAGATCTGTAGATGTAACAGACAGGCCAGGAATAAGGGTCCAAGTGCTCGGCGGGCCGATGCCAGATAATGGGCTTCAAAGTACGGCTGAGCGATTTCAGAGAGACCTTTTGATTGTGGGAGAAGAGCCACATGATTTAGGAGGCCAAGTTGGTCGATTGTGGAGATATGTTTCAGAAGACGGAGAAGAAAGCTCACAACTACTACTCGCAGACGTCCACGGAATGTTGTATGGTCTATTCGTTAGAGGTGAGACGAGAACACTGGAAGCTTATCAGAAAGC
>CAZFLB010000052.1:0-13875 GCA_964518945.1 uncultured Acidobacteriota bacterium
ATACTGTCCAAATCGGAAGACGAACAGGCAACGAAATAAAGCTGAAATCTTCTCGAGTCTCACGCCGGCATGCCGTCATTGCATACCGTAAATCAGACACCACGTTTTTTGACGTAGGAAGCACCAACGGAAGCTACCTCAACGGAACCAAACTGAATCCCAAATCAACTGTACCAGTTCGACCCGGAGATCTAATTCAGATAGCAGATGAGCGAATGCTCTATCACAATACAATCACGGGTCTTTGGTATGAAGAACTTCGCTTACGCTTACTATCTAGAACCGTTAGACTAAAAATCAGTCTATCGAAAGATGTCCTCCAAACTTCACTTAACCAAGAGCAACGCATCAGTGCTGTTACGGAAGCGAACTTAAACTCGAATGACAAAACAATTCACCTCGAATACCCTAATTCCAATGAGCTAACCCCTTACATACCTCCCAATAGCATTGCTTTTATTGGAAATGTACGAATGCAAGGCCATATTCTAGAACTGAGCCTTTGGACCAACACTGCATCACCCAAAATGGCGTCGCGACGAGCAGCCTATTCCAATTTGGAACACACAACACTCAAAATCTCAATGGCAGAAGATGAACAGTCCTCTGTTGCCCAAGAGAAAGGACCGTGGTTCCCGTACAAATATCTAAAGCATCTCTTTGAACCCTTCTCTGACAATCGTGCAACAAGTTTGCAGTTCTCTACTGCACTTTCCGGACAGCAACATACTATCGCCTTCCGAGACACAGCTGAGACACTGCTCTTTAGACACAAACTAAAGCCACTGGAAGCAACGTTATTTCTGATAGCAGCAAAATCTCAGGCACTATGGGTAGATGCAATCTGCACCAGTAAGGAAGTATCGATTACCACGGCAGAACAACAACGCCTAAAGGCTGGGTTACAACAAACTAGAGAGTGGTTTCAATTTACCGGTAGTACTGGTGTTGAAAACCAACTAACCAAGAAACTCGTCTGTCTTGACCGAAATTAGCTTCACCGCTTGCTACCCACAACTCTCCAGACTACGGCAACAAACTTCCTATAGCCACCAATCGCCAACTCAGAAAGGAAATTTAAACAACATAAAACAAGGAACGCTTTCTTTCCGGCTGTCCTTTTTGAAAGTTACACTATAGGTGCTCTTCTATTGACTACCTAGTTCAGTCTCTATAGCTTGCAAAAACCCCGCAAGTTGATTAAGTTTCTTGCCATTAATGTAAACCGTAGGAGTCGACCGAACATTAAGCCTATTAGCCTCATCAATCTGCTTCGAGAGCCTCTCCGCAGCCGCATCCGAAGACAAACACACACGCATCGCTTCACCATCAAGACCAGCAGCTGTCGCAATTGTAACTACATCTTCGTTAGTCGGATTGTTAGGAGGTCGATCAAATACCCGATCATGGAAAGCCCAAAAATTTCCTTGTTCGTAAGCACAGATACCCCCAAGCGCAAGTTCACACGCTCCATCATGAATGGTTCTTGGAAGTGAAGGATTACATTGTTGATCTAGCGGATAATTTTTGAAGTAGATCGCAACCTTTCCTCCGGACTGAGGCAAATAGTTACTGAATGCCTCAGCTAAACCCCTACAATAGGGACAAAGAAAGTCTGAGAATTCGACTACAGACACTAATGCATTATCCGGACCCTTGAAAGGGATTCCCTCTAACGCTAGGTCGTGTTTTATCTCTTGTTCAAAATCTGCAGTCGCCTTTGCCATTTGGTATTCTTGATATCTTTGGGGATCATCTAACGTTAGTTCTAATTCACGAATTCGTTCACGCAACACTTCTAACTCTGTGTTTCGTTGCCCTGCCTGCTCACTATCTTTCGGAACTGACTTTGGAATGCGATCAGATTCTTTGCCGTCAACAACTAGAGCAGACTTTTGGTTTTCTTTCGGCACAGTTGTTTGCTTAGGAACCATCGGTGCAGATGATGTTGCTTCTGAAACCTCTCCCTCCGTATTTTCAGAACCGATTAAACTCCCCACATTAACCGAACCTTTTAACGCAAAAACCTGATCAACAATTAAAAGCGAGCCCAGGAATGTAAAGCTTCCAACCAACCAAACGCTAAAAGCTCGTTGCACTTCTTGATTTGCAAAGCTTCGAGTTATAGAACTTACTAAAGGCATCCAATGCTTCGCAAAAATCAACACTAAGACGTTAACCACATATGTCATAAGACACATGGTACAAAAAGCCTCGATCACAAAAGCCTGTAATCCCAAAAGTGCCAAATTCAAAACTAAGATGCCAGAAAAACAGACAACTAACAGGGTCATCAATCCCTTACTTGCTTGCTCCTGTGTTATCAGTGAAAGTGCACATAAAAACAACATCGAACCGTAAAACCAAACTCCAAACGTAGCAAGAGAAACACCAGATACAGAAGAATAGCGACTCTGCGAAACTGTGTCGCAACCATCTGTTTCATCAGCACTGCAGATCCTATCTGCCACAACTGTCGCCCCTTCAATCCCATGATGTTGAAACATCAAGAGTAAAGACAAACCTCCCCCAACAAGGGTTAGCAAACTAACAACCAAGATGTTTCTCACATACATAAGCAGATTATGTCACGATGTAACCTTAAGTGTTGAAAGGCTAAAACAATTCGGTTGGAAGATGTTTTAATTAGAGCTATTAATCCAAATGAAGCATACAAGCTTTAGCAGCATCGCTACTTTCTAAAACCGAGATAAAGATACAATCGGCGCTGGACCTCATCGTAATTCAAGATTCCTTGTAAAACACCATCTGAAACAACTGGCAAGCGTCCTTCCTTCGCAAGAAGAGGCAGAATCTTAATTGCTTCTTCATCAGGGGAGATTGCAGTCTGAAGACCTTCTTCATCCATTACTTCCAAGGCTGTCAATTTCTCTAGTTCATCCTGACTTCGTTTACTTAAACGCTCGAAGTCCAAGAACCCTACTAAGCGGCCACGATCAACAACAGGGACGTTAGTTAGGCCATTCGGTAGAACAACCTCATCAATAACACTAGTGAGACGCATACCTGCTGGGGCGCAAGGAACATCACTCAACATTAAGTCACGTGCACACAAGCCAGTGAGTATCTTGTTCACAAGTAGTTGTTCGTAACTCTTTTTTGCTGCACTCATTAGAAACAAGCCAATAACAACAAACCAAAGTCCTCCTAATAGGTTGTCTAGCAAAAATATCCATGCCACTCCAACTAGCACTACGAGACCGCCAAAAAAACGCCCAACAATGCTTGCTACTAAAGTCGCTGCATCAAACTGTCCCCAAACTGCCCAGAGAATTGCGCGAAGTACACGTCCTCCATCAAGAGGGAAACCGGGCACAACGTTAAATGCTACGAGGATAAGATTCATTCGAGCAAGCAAACCAAAAATATCCGTAAATGGTAATGGCAGTTCTCCCTTTGATAGATGGTAAAACTGCCAAAACATCGCGGCAAGAAAGAGACTTGCAAGAGGACCAGCAATAGCGATGTTGAACTCAACTCGTGCTCTCTTTGGCTCATCGGTGATCTCCGCTGCTCCCCCAAAGATAAAAAGAGTGATTGCACGAACTCCCACACCATGTCGCAAGGCAATCAATGCATGGGACAACTCGTGAGCTAAAACCGAACCAAACAGCAGCAAACAAGAGGTAACCCCGAAAGCCAAGCCAGAGAAAATACCAAGGTATGGATAATCCCGACTGAATGTCCCCGCAAAGCTAATTGTCAATAAAATTGCTACAATAAACCACGAATAATGAATGCGAATGGGAACTCCTTTAATGTTTCCCAATCTAAAACCAAAACTATTCAAGTCAAGCCTCGAGTCAGTATTTTTACTAAATCTCCTGGTGATACCAGATCGCTTAGCGAAAGGTTATTTAGCATAGCCGCATCATTGAAAAGATCAGGTTCTATCCCTTTCTGCCGAAACACTTGTTCTAATGTCAGCGATTCCTCTATCTCCACAATACGGATGAACAATGGTTGGATAGATAGATCGCTTTGATTACGAAGCCTATCAAAACTTTCAATAACAGCATTAAACAAAGATCTATATCGACTATCTAAAGGGTCTCGGGTTAAACCAATAATCTCATAAGCATTTACACCATCTAAAATGAAGCCGCCCTGTCCATAAAACACTTGAGTTCGTGTACTTTTTCGAAATGGTGCCCTATAGATTGGAAACGGTCCTTCCTGCAACTGCTCTCCGGTGCCATACTCCATATCATTTTTTCGGAAGAATCGCTGCCCGTGTATCAATGGTGTCACATCTGAACTGGCAATCGAATGAGTGAGCTGTATAATTCCGCCTCCATCCGGTTCCACAACATACACTATCTCTGGAGTGTTTCTTACAGCCCAGCCTTGAGGGTAATCTATTTGAAATTGCAAATTCGGGTGATAAAACCGCGAACCCCGCATAAACCCCTCACGTGGATTTTCACCAAAAACAAGTCCATCAATATGCTTCAGATATGCTTCCCTCTTAACAGACAAACCGGTCTGGACAACAGCCATATTTCTCAACTGCTCTAGAATTGCATCTATACGACCAGATGAAGTCGGGTGCGTCGACAACCAAGAAGGCACCCCTTCAGTAGTTCCAGAAATTTTCTGTAATCGATGTAGAACACTTATAATTTCTTTTGGATCATACCCATTCGATAACAAGTACTGGACTGCAAGACGGTCAGATTCTCTTTCAGCATCACGTCCAAATTTCAAGAACAATAGGCCAAGGCCACTGTTAAACGCATTCGCAAAAGAATTAATCCGAGACGAAAAAATACCACCGACACCAATTCCAAAGCGTGCAAGCTGCTGTTTGGAAAGTGCCTCGACATGATGGCGAGCTGTGACATGCCCGACTTCGTGGCCTAAAATACCTACTAGTGCAGCCTCACTAGTGATATATCCGAGAATACCCCTAGTAAGATAGATATAGCCGCCGGGAAGTGCGAATGCATTAGCCACTGGGCTATCAATGATTCGAAATTGCCATGGCAAATGAGGGCGTTCCGAGCTATTTGCTAAGTTCCCACCAAGCTGCTCTACGTAATCAGTAAGGTCTCTATCAACATAGAGACCCATACTCTTATCAACATCAGTTGCTACTTTCCTGCCCATAGCTATTTCTTCTGACTCTTCAATGAGAACGAATGTCTGCTTCCCTGTAATTGGATCTTTTACGCAGGAAGTAAACAAACAGATACCAAAAAGCCCTACGAAAGAATAGCCTAGACTGCGCAACATAATTACCACAAAGCGCCTAGATGAAAGAGTTGAGCAACAATCAACTCAGATTGAGAGGTGGAAAAGACACGGAGAACAATCACTTATCACCGTTTCAACCAGACCGATATCACCTTAAAGGTGATATCGGTCTGGTTGAAAAACTCTGTAAAGAAACTAGTCTGCGTAGTAATTAGTGTTGATCTCGACGTACTCAGCCCATTTTTCTGGAAGTTCTTCTTCTGGAAAGATAGCCGTTACCGGACAAACCGGTTCGCAAGCGCCGCAGTCGATGCAAGTCTCAGGATCAATATACAGCTGTTTAGCTTCCTCAAATCCTTCTTCATCCTTGGTCGGATGAATGCAATCGACCGGACAAACTTCGACGCAAGCGGTATCCTTAGTTCCAATACAGGGCTCCGCGATGTAGTAAGACATTCTTATTCCCCTCCTTGCAAGAAAAACTCACATAACGTCAAGAAGTTTCTGTGAGTATATCGTGACACGATCCAGATAACCCCACAACAAAAGTCCAATAATATTAGGCACGACAAGGACGAAAAGTAAACCCGCATACACGGGATGAAGTGCCAGCGGCCGAGTATCCTCTGAAGTACTGGCCTCATCAATGAACATAGTCTTTAATATTTTGATGTAATAAAAAGCTCCTACCGCACTGTTTAAAACACCAATTACAGCAAACCAACCAAGTCCTGCTTTTATCACAGCCGCAAAAATATACCATTTCGCTAAAAATCCAGCAAAAGGAGGAATGCCCATCAAAGAGAACATAAATACACCCATACAAATGGTTAGTATCGGAGCACGCCGCCAAATACCAGCATAATCTTCAATTTCAAAACTTCCCACAGAATTATGAACAACGATTACTACTAGAAATGCTCCCAAGTTCATAAACAAATAGATCACCATATACGCGAGCATTGCTTGGATACCTTCGCCTGACAAAACAATTGCTCCCATCAAGAGGTATCCCGCATGAGCAATGCTGGAATAGGCTAATAGTCTTTTCAAGTTTGTTTGGATTAAAGCTGCAACGTTTCCAAGAGTCATCGTAATGACCGAAACGCCTATAAGCATAGTTTGCCAATCGACACTCCCAACCATTGCCAAGCCGCCTTCGCCGGTGGAGTGTGCAAATCCCCCATAAAAAAAGCGAACAAGCACTGCAAACCCTGCAATTTTAGGCCCAACTGATAAAAGAGCTGTTACTGGAGTAGGAGCGCCAGTGTAAACATCCGGGCACCAAAAGTGAAATGGAACGGTAGCCATCTTAAAGCCAATCCCAGCAAGTACGAAAAAGATTATGACCATAAGTGCTGGACCACTATTTGCAGCAACCTCAGAACTGGACAAAGCAGTTCGAATCTCATATAGGTCAAGGCTTCCTGTTAATCCAAAAAGAAGCGACAAACCAAAAAGCATAGTACCGGTGGAAACGGCTCCAAATAAAATATATTTGAGCGAGGCTTCATTCGACAAACGTTCCGTCTTTAAATAACCCACCATAATGTACGATGCTACAGAAACGGTTTCGAGAGCCAAATAGATCATTAGAAGATTGACCGAGTTAGCCATCCAAATAAGAGACACCGTCACAGTAATGAGCAAGACGAGAAGCTCTCCATTGTGGACCGATTTCAGTTCACGTGAATGCACCGTAAAAAGGAGAACAACAATCGAAGTAACAATAAACAAAATTCTTAATAGTCTTCCAAAACCATCAAATGCCATCATGCCGTTAAATAATCCAACAGAGGGACCATTAACGTCTAAGAATGCACAGTAAAGTGCTCCAACAAGGCCAACTAGACTAAGTACCGTATTGACCAATCGCCGCTCGGCAGGAGGGCGCTTGATAGAAACTAAATCACACAGCAAAACGCCCATCAATGTAAATACAAGAACTAGCTCCGGCACAAAGTGCTGAAGGCTTACGATAGTATCGAATCGCTCCACGGACTATCCTTTCAAAGCCTTCGGTTCATCGAGGCTAACATCCTTCAAAATTCTGTAAAGCGACATGACTATAGCTAGAGCGACCGCTGCCTCACAAGCAGCGATTACGATTACAAATAATGCAAAAACTTGTCCGTCACTATTTGCCATGCCGAATCTTGAAAATGCAACAAGATTTATATTTGCAGAGTTGAAAATCAATTCGATCGACATCAAAACATTAATGGCATTTTTTCTAGTAAGGAGCCCATACAGACCGAGTGAGAAAAGCGCTGCCGCAACCGTCAGATAATACTCTAGCGGTATCACAGGTCTGTTCTCCGTCGAACAAGCATCGCAGCACCCAAAAGAGCTACTAAAAGAAGGACTGAGGCTACCTCGAAAGGAAGTACATATTCGGTCATTAAGGCTCTCCCAATCAAAGCAGTTGTAGGACTTTCCTCGACTAGAATTGCCTGCTGCCAAGGGGTTTGGAAAATAACCGCTAGAAGCATCAAGAAAACGAGGCCAGAAACCACAGCGCCAGGAACCACCTGAAACGCTGCTGATCTGAGATCTAAATTATAAATTCGATTTGTAAGCATGACGCCAAATAAAAGTAAAGTCAGGATACCACCTACATATACTAGTAATTGAACGCCAGCTAAAAACTCAGCTCCCAGCATGACATAAAATGCCGCAACGCTGAAAAAAGTTGCTAAAAGAGAAAATGCCGACCGTACAAGGTTCTTACCATGAACAACTACAAAAGCAGAGCCAATCATCAATATCGCAAAAATCCAGAAAATGATCTTAGGCGCTAGCATCTCCATGAACTCTAGCTACCTCCTGTAACCACAGGCTGCGACGTGCCTTCCGTTAAAGGCTCTGGCGGCGTTGGATTCTCTTTTGCAAAACGATAGAGAAAATTACTTTTAATTGTCTCTGCAAACTCATATTCTGGAGTCATTACGATACATTCTGTCGGACACGGATAGACACACAACTGGCAATAGCAACAAAGTGACATGTCGATATCAAACTGAACGACTTTTTGTTTAATTGCTGTGCCATCAGCTGCAAATAATGGTGCCTCAGTTTTCTCACGTTTTTCCGTAGTAATAGATATACAGTCTACCGGACACACTTTTTCACACTGTTTACAGCCAATACAGTCTTCGATTTTCACATGCAACCGCATACGGGAAGAATCCTGCAAAACTCCTTCAGGTACAATGGACGTACCATCCGCCATTCTTGTACCCTTCCAACGTTCCTCAGGAAGCTCTTCCGATGTATATTGTTGAGTGATACTTCGCGTAAATAGGTGACCAAAGGTTATAACCATTCCTTTTAGGACAGTCTTCGTAGCGACCCAAATATTTTCAAAATACTCTTTCATCCTAGCTCCCAGAAACTCCAGCAAAAGCAGATATAACCAAGATAACCAACGCAACAGGAATCAAGTACTTCCAACACAAAGCCATCATCTGATCCACACGCAACCTAGGCAAAGTCCACCTAAGCCACATTTGCACAAACACCACAGCAAGTGTCTTGAAGAAAAACACTAGAGGACCATTAATTCCAGGCCCCACCCAACCACCAAGGAACAGCACAACCGTTAAACCCGAAATAAAAAACATCGCACCATACTCTGCCAGGAAGAAAAATGAGAAGCGCATGCCACTGTACTCAGTATGAAAACCTGCAACAAGCTCAGATTCCGCTTCTGGAATATCGAAGGGATTTCGGTTTGTCTCAGCTAAGCCACAGATAAAAAAGCTCACAAACCCAACTACATTAACCCCCCAAAGCCGAGTAATGAACCAACGATCAGAGCCCCTAAGACTTTCTCCGGATCCCATAATTCCACCACTTTGGGCAGAAATCACATCTTGAAGGTTCAAGCTGCCTACTTGAGTCACTACTGAAAGGATTACGATAGCTGTAGGTATTTCATAACTTACCATTTGAGCTGCGGATCGCATGCCACCGTACAAAGCGTATTTATTATTTGAAGCCCAGCCAGCCATCAGAATACCGATCGCTCCAAAAGACGTAATCGCTACCGCGTACAGCAAACCAATATTTAAATTTGAAACAACTAGACCCTCTCCCCATGGCAAAACCGCGAATGCAGCAAAGGCGCCCATAACAACCACAAAAGGTGCAAGCTTGAACAATATGCGGTCAGCACCAAGAACGATAATGTCTTCTTTAAAAAGTAACTTAATTCCATCGGCAAAGCTCTGCAAAACACCATGCCAACCAACACGCATCGGACCTAACCGGTCCTGAATGTGTGCAGCAACCTTTCGTTCTAGCCAAATAAGAAAAATGGGAAGTTGGGTTATCAGAAAAATCGTAGCACCTACTCCCAATGCCGTTGAGGCTACGGTTGCCATCGTCGGTGATAAATTAGATACAAGAGCGTTCTGCACTAACTCTGCGATTTGAGGCAAGAAGGCAATCACCACAAGAAAACCTCCGGCACCGGCAATCACAAGCGCCGAAAGCACATTTGTAATGGTTCCTTCTAGGGCAGGCCGGCTCAAAGACATCAGCGATCAATCTCTCCCAGAACTATGTCAAGACTTCCAATGATGGCGATCATATCCGCAATCATCTCTCCTTTAGCAATTTCGTGAAAAACACTCATCGCAACAAAACAGGGTGAACGACCCTTCACTCTCATCGGGACTAGGCCCCCATCACTAACGATATAAAAGCCCAACTCTCCACGAGGTGCCTCAATACAACTATAGACTTCCCCCGGCTTTGGTTTAACGCGTCTAGGAACAGATTCGTGGACATCTCCTTCTGCAGGAAGCATTTCAATAGCTTGTCGCAGAATTTTCGAACTTTGCCGCATCTCATCAACTCGTACAAAGTACCTGTCCCAACACGAACCGATTGGCCCGTAACGACCTTGTCCTATGGGAACATCAAAATCATATTTCTCATATCCACAATAAGGAGCTTCCTTTCGCATATCCCACTTAATCCCGGAACCTCTTAGATTTGGGCCAGACAGTGCATATCCAACAGCTAGTTCCGGAGGAATCACGCCAACACTGGCTGTACGTGCTGTAAAGATCTTATTGTGGCTTAAGAGGCTATCGAGTTCTTCCACAACTGGATCGAATTCATCAAGAAATACAATAGCCCGTTCTGTCCAAGTTTCAGGCAAGTCATGAGAAACACCCCCTACCCAGTTGTAGTTGTAGAGAAGCCTTGCCCCACACAACCATTCAAACAAATCGAGTATCTTCTCTCGCTCGCGAAAAGAATGCAGAAATGGAGTAAATGCCCCTATGTCCATCCCATAAGTGCCTATCGCCAAAAGGTGAGAAGCAATACGCTGCAATTCAGACACAATAACTCGCAGAGATTGAACTCTTTCATTAACTTCTATCTCCATAAGCTTTTCTACAGCCATCGCATAGCTAAGGCTGTTTGTCATCGAACCCACGTAGTCCATTCGATCTGTAAAAGGAATCACTCCTTGATAATCAATATTCTCCGCATGTTTCTCAAAATTTCGATGTAAATAACCGATATGTGGCCGAGCATCCTTGACAACTTCACCATCTGTTTTCAGCTCAATACGGAGGACCCCATGGGTCGACGGATGTTGTGGCCCCATGTTGAGAATCATCTCGTCTTCTTTGAGTTCCTCAACCCTGAACGCATAAGTCTCGTCAGGAACGAGTTCTTTGTATCTTGTTTGAGTACTCATGTTAATTGCCCTGACACATCAGTCGAACGGTCCAGTGCCAATTTGCTCACCTCGCTGTGCACGATCAGCCATTTTCTCGGTTGGTTTTACAGCTATACCGTGCCACTCATCCGGCCACTCCCAATCCTTTAGCATAGGATGCCCCGGCCAATCGTCAGGAAGAAGTATCCGTCGCAAATCACTGTGGCCCTCAAACTCAATACCAAACAAATCATAAGCCTCGCGCTCATGCCAATTCGACGTCGGCCAAACATTCTCAAGCGTCGGCATCCGCGGGTTAAGCCTAGGCAACTTAACTTTTAGGACAATCCAATGTCGGTGTTTTAGTGAGGCAAGATGCAACACTACTTCAAGCCGTTCATTTTCTGAGTCTTGCGACTCAGTATAGTCTACAGCTGACAAGCAATGTAGCGTGTCAAATGCAAGATCCGGATCATCGCGCAGGTACAAGGCGACCTCAACAACAGCGTCCTTTTCAACTACCAGAAAAGGATCCGTAACTTCCAAATCAGCATGAATGATATGTCCGGCAAACTTTTCCTCAATTTTCTGTTGTATGGCTCTACAGTCAAGACTCAAGCAGACACCTCTATCGTTTCTTGTTTTCGCCCTTCTCGAGAATCATCGATTAAAGAACGTTCGCGGATAATATCTTGTAAGGCCATTACTCCATACAATAAAGCTTCAGGACGTGGCGGACAGCCAGGAACATAAACATCGACAGGAATAATCTGATCGACACCCTTAACAACGTGGTAACCGTGTTGCCAATATGGACCGCCATTATTGGCACAGCTTCCCATGGAGATCACGTATTTAGGTTCAGACATTTGCTCATAAAGCCTTTTGATACGGATGGCCATTTTGTGCGTCACTGTTCCAGCAACAATAATCAAGTCTGATTGACGGGGTGTTGCTCTGGGAATAAGCCCAAAACGGTCCCAGTCAAAGCGACTTGCTCCAGCTGCCATCATCTCTATCGCGCAACAAGCGAGACCAAAGACCATTGGCCACAAGGCAGACTGGCGTGCCCAATTCACCACGCTATCGACACGAGTCATAATAAACTGCTGATTGTCAAGAGTCTTTATGAGATCCATGTCACTCCTTCAAAGGCTAAGCAGCCTCAGCACTTTCAGCTTTAACAGCTGAACGCTCCTCTTCACGAACCCATTCAAGGTCACCTTTTACCCAAACGTCCGCAAAACCTAAAACAAGCATACCGAGAAAAACGAGCCCGTAAACTAAAGCAGGCATACCGAATTCCTGATAAGCAACCGCCCAAGGCACAAGCATCACAACCTCAACATCAAAGATAAGAAACACCAGGGCAAAAACGTAAAAACGAATATTAAACTGGACCCCCCACGGCGTGCCAATTGGGTTTTCTCCACATTCATAGGGCATCACTTTCTCACGTGTCGGATTATGAGGCCGCACCAACCCGGAGACCAGAAGGGTAGCACCCACAAAAACACACGCCACCACAAGGAACATAATGATTCCGATATACTCAATCATAGTTAAAACTCAAACCATTTCCAGGATGCATTAGGAATAGAGCTTAGTCCCTTATTTGTACAGAAGTAAATCGAACAAAGGCCATAAGGAGAAAAAAGTAGACACGGGCGTCGCTTGGACCAAACCTGAGTAGCAATCTGAAGTTGTCGACCCATACAAACCGCACATTATAGCGATGGGCTCGAAAACGGGCAACTGAAAACAAGTACAAACACCAAGAATAATGTAACAAAAGGACAAAACACGTAAGTAAAAACTTCAGTGCTGGCTTATTCTAGGACCCTGAAAAGTATTAACTGATAAACTCATGTCACCGTAAAAAGATGCTAATAGTGGCGAACGCCGGATCTATCGCAGTTAAACATTACAACCCTTTGCCAACATCAGACGTTATTAAATATAGAATCTTTAATTGTATTATTTGCGTGCAATAGCTATTTATTCATTCAAATCTAACCTTGCACATCTACTAAGCAACACTGAAAACAATTGCAAACAAGCTACTAAATAAAATCACGATGCATCTTTCAATTGTGATACCCACTCTAAATGAAGCCTTAGTTCTAGGGACAACACTGACTAGCCTTCCAAGTAACGCTGAAACCATAATTTCTGACGGAGGTAGTATTGATGCAACACTTGAAATAGCATCAAAGCACGGGGTCCAAATAATAACTGGACATAAGGGTCGTGCTGCACAAATGAACCGTGGAGCTCGTATCGCCACCGGAGATGTACTTCTATTTTTACACGCAGACTGCACACTAAGCACCACAGCTGAGGAAAGCATAGCAGCTGCGATCAATAACCCGTTAACCGTTGGAGGCTCTTTCCGTCTGTGTATTAACGACAGCGGGGTTTTCCTAAAGCTAATTGCTTTCACCTCTAATATAAGAGCAACTTATCTAAATATTCCTTACGGCGACCAAGGTATTTTTGTAAAACGAAATGTATTTAAAACACTCGGAGGATTTCCGGAACTCCCAATAATGGAAGACGTTGCTTTTGTTCAGCAACTCAATAAAAAAGGTAAACTCGTTAGACTCAAAGAAGATATCACTACCGGCCAACGTCATTGGAAACATCTCGGTGTTATCGCAACAACACTCCTGAACTGGGTCATTGCGACTCTTTACCTAATAGGTATTTCTCCGAAACGACTTGCTAGAATCTACTCGCGCGTTCGTGGCGATACTTCTACACCTGCAACCGACAAACTATACTCACTATCTTAAATGAGTCGTCCCTCCAAAATGGATGGGTATCTCTCAAGATCTATCTGAGTCCGAGCAACTCCCGTTTCCATTGCTGCTTTTGCCACCGCGGGAGACTCACGGATAAGCACACGAGGGTCAAACGGTGTCGGAATAACATAATTGGGGCCGAATCGCATTTCACTAACACCATAGGCTTTAGTA